>WFPU01000305.1 GCA_015487435.1 Sulfurimonas sp. | reverse complement strand
TTTTGGCTAAGAGTATTGTTCGTAATCTATGTTGATATCTACCATTCTTCGTGCTTCTAATCTCTTGAAGAAGTTCATCTTCTGTGTCATGATTCTTTAGTTGGATTGCTTTCATAATACACTACTAGCAAATTCTGTTCTTACTTTTATATTTTAATGGGTATTGGTATTACAATTAAACTAGCTAAATATTATTTTTGAAACTTCTTAGAATTAACATCTTCTAGTATAGCTATAGCACTAATATCTAAATCTTTTGCTAACTCTCCTGTTTGCTTTGCTATTTCTAAAGAATTTTCAGTATTTAGATTCATTTGCTCAATAAACTCGTTAAAGTTTTCTAGCTTAGATGATTGTTGTTCTAGTCCATCAACTATCCCTGAGATTGATTGAACAAGGGTACTTACGCTGATATTTATCTCTGCTAATGATTTTTGAGTGCGCTCTGCTAATTTTCTAACTTCATCAGCAACAACTGCAAAACCACGCCCATGCTCACCTGCACGAGCAGCTTCGATAGCTGCATTTAATGCAAGTAGATTTGTTTGGTCTGCAATATCACTAATAACTGTAATTACATTTTTAATCTCTTGAGATTGAGAACCAACTGCGCCAGCTTGTTCTACCATTTCATTAAGACTCAAGGTTATCTCTTGTGTTGCTTTTGATGTTTTACCTGTACTCTCTGATTGTTCGTTTGCTGCATTTATTAACTTTCCAACAAATTCATTTAAAGAGTTTGATTTATCTTGAAGTTTATGTGCATCATTTGAATTTTTAACTAACATTAAAGATATATCTTGACCTAATTGAGCGATCATTGTATCTAATGTTGAAGTACTATCTACATTAGCTTGCGTAAAGTCCATGTTTATATAAGCTTGTAAACTGTGTGAAATACTATTCATATCTGAACCAACCTCTTTTTCAAGAGAATCAAGCATAGAGTTAAATACCTCTTTTAGCTCTTTTAATCTTGGATTAGTCGTTGAAATTGTAATCCTTTTTGATATATCACCTTCTGCAATTGATTTAGTAATATCAGTAGCATTTGAAACAAGTTCCGCATCTTCAGCGTAACTCTTTTTAATAGTATTTATCTCTTTATTAATTGAATCAACCATTTTACCAATCTCATCATCACCATCTTTTACTAAAGGTTCAATATCATTTTTTTTCCTATTTAGGAAGCTAAAAAAATTAAATAGACCCTTTGAAAACACATCTAAGTTTTTAATCAAGAACTTATTAATCACAAATAAAAGCATTACAAATGTAATAATCTCAAAAGCCAATATCCATCCAACTGTTAATTTTATAACATTATTAGAGGCCACAATTTTATCTTCAATAGGGACAATAACTTCTAGTACACCACGAACATCGCCAAGCTTCCAATCATTTTTTGGAGTATCCCAGCGAGTATTATGACACTTAACACAAGCGTCTGCTACCATATAGTCTGCAACAGCTACACGAACAACATGCTGTCCATTAATCTCTTCATTTTTATAAAATGGTTTATCTTCTTTAGCAATATTAAAATGTGCTAATGCTTCTTTACCAAACTCATCAAGAGTTCTTGAAGCACGATTAGGAAATGGATAATCACTATATAACTTAAGTTTCATACCCGATGTACCAGATGAAATTATTTTACTTAAATCATGAATCATAGTTGCAGGAAGTGGAATAGTATCTCCATTGGTTGCATGATCAAAGTCAATTTTCATAGCTTTATTCTTTTTTACAGGGACTACTACATTTTTTGTATAGTAAGCCCTAATATCTTTATATTGATGAACTATATTTACCGCTGAAGAAACACTGTCTTTAAGCATGTTCTCTTCATTTATACTTTTTACTGTGTAAGCAATAAAAATAATACTAATAACTGAACCAACAATAACTGGGATAAAAATTTTCATTTTTATAGATAGATTTTTGTACATTAATTTAACCTTAGAATATTATACTAATATTATATTTTAATTATTTGAATAATAACGAAATAAACCTTAATTAATTAATTATTTATTTTATCAAAAAAATTGACAATAGCCTATATTTAATTAAACTCTCTGAATAATTAGCTATTAGATTCTAGAACAAGTCCAAAATGACGGAATTAGTGTCACACTAAACTTGATTTAGGGTCTAGTTTATAAAACTAATAAGAGGGTTCAATTAGTTAAAAATAAATATTTATTCCAATATTTCATTATTATAAGGATAAATAATTGTAATTTTATATTTTAGTAAATAAAATTACATCTATTTAGTGTATAATCCAATAAAATTAATTAAGGATATTTGAAAATGAAGAAAATAATTTTACTATTTTTATTTATAACTACACTATTTGCAGCCCCTCCAAAATTTTTAATGCCAGATGAAGCTTTTAAGCCACAGGCTAAAGTAAATGATAAATCTCAAATTATCGCAGAGGTATGGATAGCAGACAATATCTATCTTTACTCAGAGAAAATGAAATTTGAGATAGCTAATGCTCAAGGTATAAGTATAAAAAATGTGCAAAAACCAGATGATGTTGAATATGATGGAGATAAAGCTTATACATCTACACCTACCTTTGTAATAGACTTGGAAATAGAAGGTAGAGTAAGTGGTGTTAAAGAGGTAGAGTTTAAAATATTTTATCAAGGATGTTCAAAGCAAGGCTTATGCTATGAGCCATCTGTTGATAGTTTTAAATTAAAAATTGATACTGATAAGATAGGTGGAGCAAAAAAAGAGATAGTTCAAGATACAGAATTATCAGAAACTGATTTAATCGCAGATACAATTAAAAATAGTAGTATGTGGTTAGTTCTTTTAACATTTTTAGGTTTTGGTTTACTACTTGCACTTACTCCATGTGTATTTCCTATGATACCAATCATATCAGGTGTTATAGTCTCACAAGGTAAAGGGCTTACCACCAAAAAAGCATTTGCTTTATCTGTAGTATATGTCTTAGCTATGGCTGTAGCATACACAATTGCTGGTGTATTTGCTGGTCTTTTTGGAGCTAATCTTCAAGCAGCACTTCAAAACTCTTATGTTATCTACTCTTTTGCTGGCGTATTTGTAATTCTTGCTATGAGTATGTTTGGTTTTTATGAGCTGAAAATCCCAGATTCAATTGTCGCAAAAGTTAGTTCGACAGGGAAACAAAATGGGTTTGTAGGTGTAGCAATTATGGGATTTTTATCAGCTTTAATAGTTGGTCCATGTGTAGCTGCTCCACTTGCTGGTGCTCTTGTGTATATTGGTCAAACCGGTGATGCAGTTCTTGGAGGAATGGCTCTTTTTGCTATGAGTATTGGTATGGGTCTTCCTCTAATTCTTGTTGGCGTGAGCGCTGGTAAATTTATGCCAAAGCCTGGTGAATGGATGACACTTGTAAATTCTTTTTTTGGTGTTTCAATGATATTAGTGGCAATTTGGATGCTTAGTCGTATTATTGACACTCAAGTAACTATACTTCTTTACGCTATTACAGGTATAAGTTTTGCTTTTTATCTTGGATTGTTTGATCATGAAAAGAAACATCATCATGTTAAAAAAAGTATAGCTATGCTTATGTTTATATATTCATTGATGTTAATTATTGGAGTATTGGCTGGATCAAAAAGCATGACTGCACCACTTAAAGTTTTTGTCTCAACAGGGGGTAATACTTCAGTTTTACAAGATAACAAAAAAGTTTCATTTATAAAAGTTACCTCTATCTCAGAACTTGATGTTGTATTGCAAGAAAATAAGGGTAAAAAAATTATGGTTGATTTTTATGCTGATTGGTGTGCTGTATGTAAAGAGTTAGAAGAGGTTACCTTTGTAGATGAAGAGGTTAAGGCTAAAATGGGTGAGTTTGTTTTAATTAAAGCAGATATTACAGCAAATAATCAAGCACAAAAAGATTTAAGTAAAAAATATGGAGTGTTTGGACCACCGGTACTTTTGTTTATTGATGAAAATTCTAAAGTTATAAAATCTAAAACTGTTGTTGGTTTTATAGCACCAAAACCATTTTTAGAGCATCTAAATAAAATCTAATTAACTCTCAATCAACTTCGCAACATTTTTAGAGCTACCATTTTGTAGGTAGCTTCTTAACTCTTTTGAATCATCTAAAAAAGTACTTCTATCATAATTATTATACGCATTTAAAAGATTTTCAACTGTAACATCATCTTGGATTAATTCTGGATGAATTGCTTTGTTCTTATGTCTCTCAAACATTATATTTGCAAGACCAAGATAGTTAAGCTTTACAAGTCTACTAGCGATAAAATAATCAAGTTTTTTAGCGATATATGTCAACACAAAAGGGATTCCAATAAGCGAAGCTTCAAGCGTAGCAGTTCCACTACATATAAAAGCAAAATCTGATTTTAGCAGTGTGTTATAAGTGTCATTTGTGACATTAAAATCAGAGATATCTCCATATAGGTTTTTAATGTCATCTTGTGAAAAATTTGTTGGAATAATAAGTGTAGCATCTACATTTAATTTAGCTTTTAGCTCTTTAAAAATTGGCATAAGTTTTGTTATTTCCCCTTTACGAGATCCAGGCATAAATACTATGTTTTTAACTTCATCATTAAGTTGTGTTTTGTAATTTTTTATTTGATCGAGTAGAGGGTGTCCAACATAAGTTATTGGAGCATTTTTTGGATAGCAAGAAGCTTCAAAAGGGAGGATAGAGGCTAGTTTATCTACAGTACGAGCTAAAACAGGTATACGTTTTTTTTTCCATGCCCATGCTTGAGGAAGTATGTAGTAGATTATCTCTTTATCTGGATAGCGTTTTTTTATTTTTTTTGCTAGTGGTAGATTAAACCCAGAAGAATCAATAAGTAAAACTTTATCAACATCTTTAGCTAACTCAACCATTTGTGTATTTAGTTTAAAAAAGAATCGGAGTTTTTTAAACACATCCACAAATCCCATAATCGCTAAGGCACTTAAATCAACTATTGGAATGCCTAACTCTTTATTAAATATACCAATAAATTCAGTATCTTGGCTTAACTCTTTTTGTAAAGATTTTAAATGAATGTTTGCTGAGTGCTCTAAAGCACTTACTAATATTTTCATGAACAGCTTTCTTAGTAATATATGAATGAAAGTATAACACGACTTAGATATAATTTTATCTATGAAACCAATCTTATTTTTTTTAGCCTTTAGCGGTGTTTTTATCTTAATAAATATGTATATATCTAGGCGTTTTATTCATAAGCTAGATGTTGATAAAAAAACTAAAACTGTTTTTCGTATATTTTTAGTAGTTAACCTTTTTGGAATCGTAGGTTATATGGTTGGGCGTTACTATATTGACTTTCCTAATTGGTTATATTTTTTATTTTCTTTGCCAATTGGAATTTTGTTTTTACTTTTTTGTAGTGCAATAATTTATGATATTTCTAGAGTTTTTTTATCAAAAGTTCCTCTCTCTGATTCTAGGCGTAAGTTCTTTAAAAAATCTTTGGATATCTCTTCATTAGTAATCGCCACATCGATAAGTGCTAGAGCTATTTATGAAGCTAGACATATTAAACTTCAAAAAGTAAATATAAAGATAAAAGATTTAAAAAAATCATATAAAATAGTTCAACTAAGTGATATACATATTGGTGGTTTAGTAGATGCTAAATTTATACATGACATTGTTGTAAGAGTAAATGCACTCAAACCTGATTTAGTGGTGATTACTGGCGATTTGATAGATATGAATGTTGATAAAGGCGAGCATATTTTAAGAGAGTTAGAAAAATTAAAATCACAATATGGTACTTTTTTTGTAGTTGGAAATCATGAATACTTTCACGATATAGATAAAGTGATAGATAAAGTTAAATCAATGGGAATAAGAGTGCTTGAAAATGAAAATGTATATATAGGACAAGAGGGTCAAGGTTTTAATTTAGCTGGCGTATATGATGTATTTGGATATAGAGTTGAATCTCATGAACCAGATATATATAAAGCTTTAGAGAACAAGAAAAAGGAATCCCCAACAGTTTTACTAGCGCATCAACCAAGGTATATAGATGAAGTTAATCATGGTGTTGATTTGATGCTAAGTGGTCACACGCATGGTGGTCAGCTTTATCCATTTAGGTTTTTGGTTAAACTGCAACAACCATATGTTGATGGGCTTCATCAACACAACAAAGATTTACAAATATATATAAATAAAGGGACAGGTTTTTGGGGTCCACCTATGAGATTGGGTGCTAGTTCAGAGATAACAGAGATAGAATTAGTATAATTAATCAGAGGTCTTAATTTATTATATTAACAAGCACAACTTTTTTCTTTTATTAGTCTTATTTGGCTAAAATAACCAATAAGTTATTTATGTCCACTTACTTAGAACTCTCTGAACAATTGGTTCTTAGATTCTAAATTAAGCTTTGGATGACGGTAGTTTCGTCATTGATTGATGAAGTTATAAAAAATAAAATTTATATTTGATAAAAAAAGGCTATAACAAAAGATGAAAAAAATAATATTAAGCGCAGTAGTACTTACTGCATTGGTACAAGCTGCGCCATTAGGATTAAAAACCCAAACAGAAATGGGTTTTATAAAAAATACAGGTAATACTGACGCTGAAACTTTTAATCTAGACGCTAATATAAACAAAGAGTGGGAAAAACACATTGCAAATGCAAAAATAACTGCTCAATATGGTACGGAAGATAATGTTGAGACAAAAAAGAAATGGTTGGGTGAGCTTACTTACGATTATAAATTTACACAAAACTTTGCATTTAATTACCTTTTTGGTTATAAAAATGATTCCTTTTCATCTTATGCTTATCAACTATACACAGGTCCTGGAGCAAAATATATTGTATTAAAGTCAGATACTCAAAACTTAAATCTTGCTGCCAATATACTTTACTCACAAGATAAAAACAATGATATAGGTGCTATAGCTGGAGAAACAAATGACTACACTTCTTATAGAGTTGCTCTTAATTATGATAAGCAAATATTTGAAAACTTAAAATTTGCTCAAGAGTTAAATTATAGAAGTGATTTTAATGATGCAAAAAATTATTTTCTATATTCAAAATCTGCATTAATTACAAAAATATCTGACTTTTTATCCGCAGGTGTTAGTTATATTGTTGATTATACAAATATACCAAATTCAGGAAAAGAAAAAGCAGATAATACATTAACCGCAAATTTACTTATCAACTATTAGGGAATTTTTTCTCAAATTGTTCAGAGAGTTTAATTGTTAAGAAAGCTAAATATATTTAGCAATATATTCTTTAAAAAGTATAACTAAAAGAGTAAAAATAACACAACAAACAAGTAGGTAAATGATGTTTTTATTTAATAATATACTTAAAAAGTTTTTCATACCAAAAGCTTTTACAGTTAAACTAAAACCTACAAAACCACTTATCGTTGATGCTAGGGCTAATCCACTTGCTCCCATTGGGCTTATGAGCGTTAGGGCAAAGAGGATGTATGCGGCTAAAGAAAAGGTTGCAATTTTTGCAGCTTTCATTTGCATCTCTTTTGAGTATAGCCAAAGAAGTAGTAATTTTTGAAGACCAAGAGGGAGTAAACCTATCATGTACATCTGTAGGACTACTGTTGTGTTTAAAGTGTCTTGTGCTTCAAATGCTCCACGCTCAAAAAGAAGCCATGTTATCTCACTTGATAATATGAAACCACCGATTGTACTAGCAGTTAGCAAAAATGTTAAAAACCAAAATGCTTTACTTAAGTATATTAGTGCTTTTTCATCATCTTTGTTTTTTATATATCTTGCAACTTTAGGAAAAAGTGCTATTGAGGTTGCTATTGCGAAGAGTGCGAGTGGGAGTTGAAAAATTCTGTTTGCGTAGTAAAGATAAGAGATTGAACCAGCTATGAGAAACGAAGCTAAAAATGTATCTAAAAATGCACTAACTTGTGGAGTTGAATTTCCCCAAATCGCAGGGAAAAATTGTTTTTGAAATTTTTTAGTTTCTTTTTTTATTTTTTTGGATTTAACTCTTAAGTGTCTAAATCCACCATATATAAGTTTATTTAAACCTAGATTTTTAATAGCTACTGCATGTGCAAACAGTTGTAATAATCCACCAATAACTACACCCCAACTTAGATAGTAAACTATCTCACTTTGAGTTTTATCTTCTGAGAGAAGCAATGCACAAATTAGTGAAATATTTAAAAGGGCAGTTGAAAATGCTGTAGTGGCAAAGTGGTGTTTGTATTGTAAAAGTGTACTTAAAAAAGTAACACCAAATATAAGAGGCAGATACCAAAAATTTATAGCAACAAATGGAGCGGCAAGCTCTATAGTTTGCGTGTCAAATCCAACAGCAATCGCTTTTGTAGCTATTTGAGGTAGAAGATTTACTATAATTGTTAGTATTAAAATTATAGATAAAAATACTAAAAATATATGAGCTAAAAATACACCTTTATACATTGAACGAACAAAAGCTGGGATAAAAACTTGTGTAAAAGCACCCTCAGCAAAGATACGACGAAAAAGATTTGGAAGTTTAAAAGCTATGAAAAATATATCACTGTAGATGTTCGCACCAAGTGCAGATGCTGTTAATAAATCTCTAATAAATCCAAATAATCTCGAAAATAAAATTCCAAAACTATTGGTAAAAATTGCTTTAAACATGGGCTACTTTGAAAAAATATTTAATAAATATCTCATTTTTACGGTATTTTAACAAATAATATATTAATATATAGAGTATTTTTTTTAAATTTAATATGAGGCAAGATATAAATGGGCTTTTTTGGTTCTAGCGACAGTGATAATAAAACATCAGTATCAAAAAAAATTCGTACCACTGTTGTAAAAACTCAAAATGTAGTAAAAGAGCTTTTATCTCTATCTCAAGCAAATGATGTCGCTATAGAAAGCTTAGATTTTAATGTTTTAGATGTTCAATCGTTTACAGCCATAAATGATGGTAAAAAAGATCTTGAATTCGAAGAGATATCTAATGATGAACTTTATGAACTAGATGATACAAGTGCACTGTTAAACAAGGCATTTGAAATAAAACAAATATATGAAATTGAAGTTTACTCAAAAGAACCAAATGATGCTAAATTTCCAAATTTTGATATTGCAGTTGGTGCGAATGCTTCAAAGTGTAAAATTTATTTGAGTATAAAGTCTGGCTCAAGAATTGATTACTTTAAAGGTTTTAAAGATGAACTTGCAACTCTTATAAATAATAAAAAGCTTCGTGCGGGGATATTAATAAATATTTTTGATGAGATGTTAGGTGATGTACTCTCTAAACTCTCCTCTAAAGTTAAAGTTGAAAATTTTTTTGAATATACTCAAAATGAAACTATTTTAATTGCTCAAAGTATTGAACCAACTCCAACAATTGATGATGAAATAATTCTTCATTATGATAAAAAAAATGATATTGGCGAGCATGAAAAAGTAGATTATTCAAAGCGTGGATTTATTAAAAGTGTAGTTAAAGGTGAACTGCTTATAGAATATATAAAGCCAAAAAAAGGCACACCTGGAAGAAATTGTAAAGGAATATTTTTAGAAGCCCCAGAACCTTTAGAAACTAATACTCCAGAATTTAATATAGATGAAACAATAGTTCAAAAAGATAGAGATGGAAGTATCCAATTTATTGCTAATGAAAATGGGTATATAACTTTTGAAGATAACACATATGCGATAAAAACAGATGTTGATGTAGAATCAATTAGTTTTAGAACAACTGGATCTATTTCGGCTGGACTTGAATCAAATGTAAATATGAGTGTAAAGGAAGAGGATTCTTCCAAGGACGCTGTTGGTGCTGGTATGGAGGTTGAAGTCACAGAGATAGATATTGACGGAAATATGGGTCCAAATTCAAAATTAACTGCAATAAGAGCAACTATTGCTGGACAAACTCACAAAAGTTCAATTGTAAAAGCTGACAAGTTAGATATTAATGTTCACAAAGGAACAGCTTATGGCAAAAATATCCATATAACAAGACTTGAACATGGTACAGTTGATGGAGATGTTGTAGAGGTATCCCAAGCTATGGGTGGAAATATTAGAGCTAAAGAGGTGCATATCGAGATATGCGGCTCTTATGTTAAGGCTACTTCATCAAAAATTATTGAAATTAAAAAACTTCAAGGTAGTGAAAATGTTTTTACAATTGATTCGTTACTTAAAAAATCTTCTCAAAAAGGTTTAGAAAAAAATGAAGATGAGATAGCAGAGCTTGAAATTGCTACTAGAAATATAAAAGAAGAGATAGATAAATATACTAAAACTATCGATGATAATAGAGTATCCTTTTTAGAGTTAAAAAAACGTCTTATACATTATAAAAAAAATGGTGTAAAGATGCCTTCATCTTTTGTGGAAAAATACAAACAATTTTTGCACATAGAGGCACATTTAAAATCAATCAAAAAAGAGTATGCAGTTAAACAAGATAAGTTAATTCTTTTAACAACTAAAACAGCATCTTTTCAAGATAATATTTTTAATGCAAGGATAGTAAATCGTGATAGGTGGGTTGGGTATAATAAGTTGGTTTTTAAACTTGTTGATCCACCCATAGAAGTGACTTATGAACCACCAGAAGATTCACAAGATAAAATATTTGGTTTAGTTGAAGATGAAGATGGACACTACTCCATCGAACCAAAAAAAGAAACATAATAGAGGTATAGATGATAGTTGGATTAAATGGAAAGATAATATATAAAGAACCTGCTTTTGTACATGTAGAGGTTAGTGGTATTGTTTATGAGGTATTTATCTCTCTTCAAAGCTTTTCTGGACTTAATTCTGATAGTGTAAAATTTTTTACTACTCAGATAGTTCGTGAAGATGCTCAACTTCTTTTTGGTTTTTTAGATATGAGTGAAAAAAAGATGTTTACAAGGCTTATAAAAATAAATGGAGTTGGACCAAAAGTAGCTATGGCAATTTGCTCAACTTATACACCAAATCAGTTTGGAGTGATTATAAATAATAAAGATTTAAACGGTGTTAAAAAAGTACCTGGAATTGGACCTAAAAGTGCAGGGCGAATACTTGTAGAATTGGCAGGATTTGATGAAGAGATATTGCAAAATAGCTCTGAGAGTTCAACATCTGCTTCATTTACTCAAGCTACAGAAGCACTGGAGTCATTGGGCTTTAAAAAAGACAAAATAAGTAAAGTTTTGAGTGCATGTAGTAGTAATGATACGGCTTCTTTAGTAAAAGAAGCGTTGAAGTTGCTCTAATTAAACTTAAGATATAATTACAATTATAAGAGCTAAGGAATTTATTTGAATTTAACAATTTTATTTGGTGGGGCTAGTTTTGAGCATGAGATTAGCATAGTAAGTGCGATAACTTTAATGCAAAAGTTATCTAATTTTAATTTAAACTTTATATTTTGCGATACGGATCATCAATTTTATATTATAGATAAAAAAGATATGAAAGCTAAAACTTTCTCGAGTGGTGCTTACAAAAAGATGCCAACTCTTAGTTTATCTCAGGGTGCTTTTAATCAAAAAACTATGTTTAGTAAAACTCAATATAGATATGTTGTTTTAAACCTTATACATGGCGCGGATGGAGAAGATGGAACTATCGCCGCACTACTTGATTTTTATTCTATAAAATATATTGGACCTCGTGTAAGTGCAAGTGTATTTTCTTATGATAAAAGATATACTAAATGGTTTTGTGCAGCTAAAAATATTAAATGTTTAGAGTATGAAATACTTAATTCAAATGAGCATAAAAATATTTCAATAAAATATCCTATAATTATAAAACCAGCAAGACTTGGTAGTTCTATCGGAGTAAGTATTGTAAAAGATGAGTCTGAGTTAGATTATGCGCTAGATACTGCTTATGAATTCGATAACAGTGTTATAGTTGAGCCGTTTATAGAAAATGTTAAAGAGTATAATTTAGCTGGATATATGGCAGATGGGGAAATTAAATTCTCAATAATAGAGGAGCCACAAAAAGAAAATTTTTTAGATTTTGAGAAGAAATATATGGATTTTTCACGATCAGAATCAGTTTTAAAAGCAAATATTAGTACAGAATTGGAACAAAAACTAAAAAACAGTTTTACTAAAGTTTATAAAAACATGTTTGAGGGTGCTTTAATTCGTTGTGATTTTTTTGTAGTAAATGATGAAGTGTTATTAAATGAGATTAACCCAATCCCAGGATCTATGGCTAATTATCTTTTTGAAGATTTTTTAGGTGTAATCAAGAGTTTATCATCATCTTTGAGTGAACCAAAAAGAATAAAAGTCAATTATGAGTATATCCATTCAATTAACAGCGCTAAAGGTAAATAATGGCTATTAAGTCTATCCAGTATGATCAACATACACTAGATATTAGTTATGAAATTATAAACCCAAATGCTAAAGTGGATATGATTGTTCTTCATGGTTGGGGAAGTAATAAAGGGCTTATGAAAAAATCTTTTTCCTCATATATGGATACGTTCCGTCATATATATATAGACTTACCAGGATTTGGCGGAAGTACTTGTAATTTAACTCTTACAACTAAAGATTATGCACGAATTGTTGAGTTATTGATGATACATCTAAATGCTCAAAAAGATATTATAGTTGGACACTCTTTTGGTGGAAAAATTGCTGTTTTATTAGATCCATCGGTACTAGTTTTACTCTCAAGTGCAGGTATATATTGGCCAAAATCACTAAAAATAAGACTAAAAATAGTAGTTTTTAAGATGATGAAAATATTTGGATTGGCAGGTTTGAAAAAGTATTTTATAGCTGAAGATGCTAAAAGCTTAAATGAGCCAATGTATGAGACTTTTAAAAATGTTGTAAATGAAGATTTTTCTAAAGAATTTGAAAGCTACATAGGTAAAGCGCTAATTTGTTGGGGAAATGCAGATAGTGCTACACCTTTAAAATCAGCTAATAAAATTAATGAGCTTATAAAAGATAGTAAACTAGAAATTTATCAGGGTGATCACTACTTTTTCATGCAACATGCAGAAGATATTTCAAATAAAATAGAAAATACTTTTTTAAAAACTTTGGGGAAATAGATGGAAAATATTGAAACTTTAGCAGCATTTACTGTAAATGTACTTTTTGTAACTACACTTGGTTGGTATCTAATAACAAATCTACAATGGTATGATTATAAATTATCTCGTGTAGTTTTTAAGCATCATAAACCTTTATGGCATGTTTTTTATTTTTTCATCCCTTTTATCGCTTACCATACTACTGGTCAGTTTTTTATTATATTTTATTTCTTTGCAGTGCTCCCAAGTATCTTTATTTGGCATAAAAAATTAGATAAAAAACTTATTTTAACTTGGCGTGTAAAAAGATTTTTAATCCTCTTAGTATCCCTAACCCTTTTTCAAGATATACTTTGTACTATAAAATCAGCATGTGCAGTATATGGCGTATTTTTGCCATTAGCAATGGCTTATATAGGTAGTCTTGTTATTGAAAAGTTTCTTTTTGCGGCATATAAAAAAAGTGCTAAACAAAAACTAGCATCTATAAAAAACTTACAAATCATTGCAATTACTGGCAGTTATGGAAAAACAAGTATCAAAAATTTTGTAGCTGAGATGTTAAGTAAAAAATATAAAGTTTATGCAACTCCAAGAAGTGTAAATACTATCGGTGGGATAATAGGCGATATAAATAACTCATTACCTGAAGATACTGAAATCTATGTGTGTGAAGCTGGGGCTAGAGAGCAGGGCGATATATATGCAATCACTACATTTTTAGAACCACAAACAGTAGTTGTTGGTAAAGTAGGTTTAGCTCACATAGAGTACTTTAAAACTATAGAAAACACAATAGCAACTAAATTAGAGATTATGCAATCTCCTCGTTTAGAAAAGGCATATATTCATACCTCTGTAACAGATGAACCTCACGATAAAGTTACATTTTTTGGTAATTCTGTGAGTGATGTATATGCAGATTTAAGCGGTACTAGATTTAAAGTTGATGGCTTAGAGTTGTTTACCTCTGTTCTTGGAGCATTTCAAACTATGAACATTGAAGTGTGTGTAAAAATTGCCGAGCAATTTGGTTTGAGTGAGGATGAGATAAAAAAAGCAGTTGAGAGTTTAAAACCAGTAGAGCACAGACTTCAACTAATTAAAGCAAATGGAAAAACTATTTTAGATGATGGATATAATGGTAACATCGATGGAATGCTTGAGGATATAAGACTTTGTTCACTCCATGAAGCTGGAAATAAAGTTATGGTTACGCCTGGTTTAGTTGAGAGCAATGATGAGTTAAATATTAAACTCATTGAAGCGATAAATGAAGTTTTTGACATAGTAATTGTAACAGGGACTCTTAATGCCGCACTATTTGATAAACATTTAAAAGTGAAAAAAAAGATCATTTTACATGATAAGTCAAAAATCACAGATATTTTGGCTTCCCAAACAAAAAGCGGAGATATCATTCTTTTTGCAAACGATGCACCGAATTTTATCTAGGTTAATTACATGAGTTTTATAGATAAGTATATAACTCAAATAACAAATGAATACAATACTGGTTCTGCAACTGAACATAGTTATAGAGGTCATCTAAAAGAGTTATTAGAATCTATAGATGAAAATACTATTGCCATAAATGAGCCTAAACGTGTTAAAGCTGGTGCTCCTGATTATCTTATTGCAACAAAAGATGACAATATAGAGATAGGGCATGTGGAAGCAAAGGATATTGGCAAAGATATTTACTCTAAAACTTACAATAAACAGTTTGCTCGTTATAAAAAGGGTCTTGAAAATTTAATCATCACAGACTATATGGAATTTGTATTTTGTAAAGATGCCAAGGAATATACTAAAATAAAGATTGCATCACTTGAAGATGATAAGATAATTTCACACCCTGAAAACTTTGAAGAGTTTATAAACCTTATAAAAGATTTTACCTCTTATGTAGGTCAGAGTATAACATCAGCTTCAAAATTAGCCATTATGATGGCAGCAAAAGCAAAACTTATGGCAGATGTAATGTTTAAAGCTTTAGAAGAAGATATTGAACATGAAGATTTTAGCGATATTTATGGACAGTTTAAAACTTTTCAAGATATGCTCATACATGACATGTCACCAAAAGATTTTGCTGACATGTATGCACAAACTATCACTTATGGAATGTTTTCAGCAAGATTTCATGATACTACTCTTAATACATTTTCAAGACAAGAAGCCGCGGAGTTAGTTCCCCATTCAAATCCATTTTTAAGAAGTCTTTTCCACCAAATTGCAGGGTATGATTTAGATACTAGAATCTCTTGGATGGTTGATTCTTTAGTAAAAATATTTAAAGCTACAGATGTTAAAAAAATACTTGAAAACTTTGGAAATAAAACACAAAGAAACGACCCTATTATTCATTTTTATGAAGAATTTTTAGCGGAGTTTGACCCAAAACTTAGAAAAGCTAGAGGTGTTTGGTACACACCTGAACCAGTAGTAAAGTTTATAGTAAATGCAGTTGATGAAGTTTTAAAAACTGAGTTTTGTTTAGAAGATGGTTTAGCTGACACTTCAAAAACTATTATTAAAGTAGATGGAACTACAAAAACTGGAAAACCTACAAAGGTGAACAAAGAGGTTCACAAAGTACAAATCCTAGATCCAGCAACTGGAACTGGAACTTTTTTAGCTGAGATTATCAACCATGTTAAAGATAACTTCTTTGGAGGTGGTTGGAGTAAGTATGTCGAGCAAGACCTTATTCCAAGGCTTCATGGTTTTGAGATAGTTATGGCATCTTATGCTATGGCTCACTTGAAGCTGGATTTGCTTTTAAAACTCACAGGTTATGAACCACAAAGTAAGCAGAGACTCAAAGTGTTTTTAACAAACTCACTAGAGGAGCATCACGAATCAGCTGGAAATCTTTTTAGTACTTACCTAGCAAGAGAATCACAAGAGGCAGATAGAGTTAAAAAAGATGCTCCGGTTATGGTTGTAGTTGGTAATCCGCCTTATGCAGTAAGTAGTTCAAACAAAGGCGAGTGGATACAAAACCTCATAAAAGATTATAAAAAAGATTTGAACGAGAGAAATATACAACCTTTATCAGATGATTATATAAAATTCATAAGATATGGACAGCACTATATAGAAAAAAACGGAGAGGGTATTTTAGCTTATATCTCAAATAATTCTTTTATAGATGGAATTATTCATAGACAGATGAGAAAATCTTTACTTGAAACATTTGATAAGATTTATATTTTAGACTTGCATGGTAATAGTAAGAAAAAAGAGACAGCACTAGATGGTAGTAAAGATGAAAATGTTTTCGATATTATGCAGGGTGTTAGTATAAATATTTTTGTTAAAAAATCTAAAAGCAAGAAGTTAGCTGATGTTTTTAACTATGATATGTATGGGAAACGAAAATTAAAATATAATTTTTTAAATGATAATAATATTAAATCTATAGAGTGGAAAAAATTAGATTACAAAGAGCCTGAGTATTTCTTTGTAAAAAAAGATAATAAACTTAATGAAAGTTATTCAAAATATTTTTCTTTAGATAAATTATATAAAATTGGAGCTACTGGTATAAAAACAGAAAGAGACCGTGTAAGTATACAATTTGATAAACATAAATTAGAAGAGATTCGTCAAAATCTATTGAGCTTAAATGAAGAAGAATTTAGAAGAAAATATACTCCAAAAAAAGATGGAAGAGATTGGAATGTTTCAACGGCTAAAAATGATATAAAAAATAATAAATATATATTTACTAAGATAGAATATAGACCTTTTGATTATAGAAATACTTTGTACACTGGCATTACAAAAGGTTTTATGTCATATCCTAGACATAATATAATGAAGCATCTTATTGAAAAAGAAAATATACTTATGATTTTTACTAGAATCAATAGGGGATTGAGCCAATCATATTGTTTAATTTCTAAAAGATTAATAGATTCACATATTCTGGATTCGGCAGGTGATTCATTAAAATGTTCTCCTATGTATTTATATCCAGACGAAAACTCACTAGAAACTACAAGAACACCAAATCTAAATCTAGAAATAGTAGCAGAGATTGAAAAAGCATTAAACCTAAAATTTACACCTGAAAAAGAAGAGATTCCAAATCAAGTTTGGAATGACGGAGAATTATTTGCGCCTATTGATATATTAGACTATATCTATGCAGTTCTACACTCCCCATCTTACAGAGAAAAATACAAAGAGTTTTTAAAGATAGATTTTCCAAGAGTTCCATATCCTGATATTAAAACTTTTTGGCAATATATAAAACTTGGTAGTGAGTTGAGAGGACTACATCTTATGGAGAGCCCATTACTGAATATAAGAACCATAGAGGTAAATGATGGCGATAATTTTGTAAGTAGAAAAATAGTTAAAAAAGATAGTGAGATAGAAGATGAAAAGGTAAAAATATTTATAAATGACACCCAATATATAGGAAATATCCCTCTAATAGCATGGGAGTTTTACATAGGCGGTTATCAACCAGCACAGAAATGGCTCAAAGACAGAAGTGGACGAGAATTAAGCCATAATGATTTTAAACACTATAACAAAATCATAAATGCTTTAATTCAGACAGATATGATAATGAAAAAGATTGATAAAATTTAATTATGACAAAAACTAAATATCTTTTATATGCTTTTAAATGCAAACAGAATAAACTATATAGCTATTGGTATAAAACTGATAATAAGTACTTCAAAGAAAAAAGACCACCGAAGAGTATACTTGGCAAAAATATAGATGAAGTAGATGCTATAGACGATGAAAATATTATTTTAAATCCATGGAACGAATGGAACTCAAATAATATTCAAAAAATAATTACAGATAGTGGCGTTTGTATTAATTATCTAAAATCAACAGATAATGATTTCATACAAAAACAAGAAGATTTGAAATTACTAGAGCTTTATAGTAATCTTGTAGATAACTTTGATATATCTAAATCTTTTGGATTTAACACAGTTAAGAAATGGCATAAAGAAATTTTTAGCTCTATTTATCCATTTGCAGGAGAACTTAGAAGTGTTGATATGAGTAAAGGCAATGGTAGTGAAGCTTGGATTTGGAGAGTTGATTTTTTAAATGGTATACCAGAGTTAAATGAATTGATAAAAGAAGTTACTAAGAAAAGATATAAAGATATAAATGCTATTACTCAAGATTTATCTAAACTAATAAGTGATTTTTTATTTATACATCCATTTCGTGAAGGTAATGGAAGAATAAGTAGAGTTTTATGCGATATAATCCTAGCAAAAAATGGTTCTCCGATGATAGGATTAAAGCTGAAAAAAGAAGATAATTATATACAAAGGGTTCACTCTGGATACGAGTGTAATTACGAGCCGATGAAAGAGTTATTAAAAATGAAAATAGAAGAGGAGATTATGAGTGAATAAGTTTGTAATGTTCTCTAAGTTCTTTTTTTGTGATTTTAGAACCTTCAACTTTAGCAGATGTATAAACAGAATTTACAATCATTTTTTCTTTGTTTTTTGCACTAGAAAAGTACTTATTAGAATTTGCAATAGTTTTTTTCATAACTTTAACCTTCACTTTAACTGCACTTATTATAGCATAATAAGTTATATAAAGTATATACTAAAATTATATAAAAGATATACTGAAGATAGCTATAAAATAAAAATATGGATAGATAATGGTAATAGATAAAATCATAAAATATTTAGGATATTTTACAGCTTTTATTTTATGTGTATTAGTTTTGTTAGTTGTTTATGATGCAACTGCAAGGTATCTTTTTTCATCTGGTTCTATCGCTCTTCAAGAGTTAGAATGGCATCTTTTTGATATTGTAATACTTTTTGGAATTGCATATACTTTACAACATAATGCTCATGTTAGAGTTGATATTTTTTATGCTTCGTTTAGTAAAAAAACTAAAAATATTATAAACTTTATCTCGTCGCTTTTTTTCGTTCTACCTTTTTCATTTTTAATTATATATGTTGGTGTCGATTTTGTAATGCTTAGTTTTAGTCAAAATGAGATATCTTCAAATCCAGGTGGACTCGAATATAGATTTTTAGTTAAGTCAATTATGCCATTGGCATTTGTATTTTTAGCACTTGTGGCTATTAGAAATATCTTTAACGCATGGGAAACTAAATGATTGCTTTTTCTATGTTTTTAGTGGTTTTAACACTACTTTTAGTTGGAATTCCTGTTGCTTTTGTTTTTGGAACTGTATCAATTGCTTTTGCTTTTTTTGTTCCAGATGTTGGGTTTGGTATCTTTGAGGTACTTCCATACAGAATATTTGGAATTATGTCCAACACAACACTTATGGCAGTCCCCCTTTTTATAGTGATGGGTTTAGTTTTAGAAAAATCAAAAATGGCGGAGAGATTACTTACATCTATGAATCTTCTATTTAGAAATGTAAGAGGTGGTTTAGCTGTCAGTGTAGTTTTAGTTGGTGCAATGCTTGCTGCTTCTACGGGTATAGTATCAGCTTCTGTTGTAATGCTGAGTGTCATAGCATTACCTTTAATGTTAAAAGCTGGATATGATAAATCATTAGCTTCTGGAACTGTAGCAGCAAGTGGTACACTAGGGCAAATCATCCCTCCCTCTATCATACTAATCATTTTGGGTGATGTTATGAGCATAAGTGTTGGAGAATTGTTTATGGGTGCATTATTACCTGGGCTTTTACTTGTTGGCTTATATGTAATTTATATTTTGATTTACTCATACTTTAAACCTTCAGTTGCTCCATTAGCTACAAATATTGATGATGAAATCTCTATTAAAGAGGTTGTAATCTCAATAGTACCACCATTACTTTTAATGGTGTCTGTTTTGGGAAGTATCTTTGCAGGCATTGCTTCACCAACTGAATCAGCTGCTTTTGGTGTAGTTGGTGCTGTGCTTTTAGCAAAAATAAATAATTCACTAAATTTTGATATGTTAAAGTATGCCTCATTAGAGACTGTAAAACTAAGCGGAATGATTTTTATGATTCTTATAGGTGCTACGGCATTTTCACTTGTTTTTAACGAGCTTGGCGGTACAGACTTAGTTTTAGAGTTTTTTAGTGAAGATATTGGGGATGTTTGGATTTTTATAGCAATAGCAATGTTAAGTATATTTATACTTGGATTTTTTATAGATTTTATAGAGATATCATTTATAATAGTCCCTATTTTACTTCCAGTTATGCATCTCTTTGGGATAGATCCAATCTGGTTTGCAGTCCTTATAGCTCTAAATTTACAAGCCTCATTTTTAACTCCACCATTTGGATTATCACTTTTTTTCCTAAAAGGTGCAGCTGGCGATACAATTAAAACGATGCAAATATACAAAGGGATAATTCCTTTTATATTTTTACAGCTTTTGGGGTTAGGTTTAGTTATACTGTTTCCAGATTTAGTTTTTGCATTTTTATAGTAGATTACAAATCAAGTTTGGAATGACGAATTGTATTATATTATTTTCATCCTAAACTCGATTTAGAATTTAAGTTATACAAAAAATTTAAAGAGGAAATATGAAAAATATTTTATATGCTCCATGGCGAGATGAATATGTAGCTGGAAAAAAAATAGAGGGATGTGTTTTTTGTCATATAAGCACAAACTCTAATGAAGATGAAGAATTACATGTATTGCATAGAGATGAACTTTGTTTTATTGTGATGAATAAGTACCCATATACTCCTGGGCACTTTATGATTATTCCACATTTTCATACAGATAAACTTGAAGATTTAGATCCTAAAATATGGTTACATATGAGTGAACTAGCTCAAAAATGTGTAAGATTGCTAAAAGATGGTTTTGGAGCTCATGGAGTAAATATAGGGATGAATTTAGGAGAAAAAGCTGGTGCTGGGATAGCTGAACATGTTCATATGCATTTAGTACCTAGGTTTAAAAGTGATACTAATTTTATAACATCTATCGCTCAAACAAGAGTTTATTCAACTGATTTTGAAAAAATATATAAAAAAATAAAAGAATTAATGTCTAAGCATATTTAGTTTTTTTTCTTACTTTTTAGAACAAAGTAAAACACCACTAAAATAACAATAAGTAAAACAGTTTTAATGGTCAATGTTGTTAAGTCTGTTGCGTTATTCATAGTTAAGCTTCTTTTATTGAGTATTAAGGGGATGGATGGGGTAGAGGGATTCGAACCCCCGAATGTCAGCACCAAAAGCTGATGCCTTACCACTTGGCGATACCCCATCATTTAAAAGTATAAATTGGTTGCGGAAACAGGATTTGAACCTGTGACCTTCGGGTTATGAGCCCGACGAGCTACCGAACTGCTCTATTCCGCGGTGCTTACAAACTCATTTAAGTGTTTGTGAGCCGAAATTATAGACAAAAAGTTTTTTAAAGTCAAGAAAAATAGGGTAATTTTTTTCATAATTTAGTTTTTATGCTTTTTTTGGCTAAAATCTTGTTTATATATTTAAAAAAAGAGCTATAATGGAATTTAAAACTTTAGAAGCTGAAATAAAAAATTGCTCTTTATGTAAAGATATTTTAAATCCAAATCCCATTTTTAAAGTATCACCAAATGCTAAAATACTCATAGTTGGACAAGCACCTGGAAAAAAAGTAGATGAGAGTGGAATACTTTTTAATGATGCCAGTGGAGATAGGCTTCGTGAGTGGTTTGGTGTTTCAAGAGAGCAATTTTATGATGATAGTAACTTTGCCATACTTCCTATGGCTTTTTGTTATCCTGGATATGCAAAGAGTGGAGACAAACCACCTCCTAAAATTTGTGCAACTACTTGGATGGAGCTTTTGCTAGAAAAGATGAATAATATTGAACTTACTATCATAATAGGAAAATATGCACTAGATTTCCATCTAAATAATCCAAAGCAAAATTTAACTGAATTAGTAAAACAATATGAAAATTTTTTACCATCAAAAGTAGTTTTACCACATCCAAGTCCTCGAAATAATATTTGGTTATCTAAAAATAAGTGGTTTGAAGATATCGTAATTACAAAAGTTCAAAAGAGAATAAGTGAGATTGTTATATAATCTCTTAAATTTAATTAGGAATGTTTATGACACCAACCCAAAGAGTACTTGAGGCGATTGATGAGATTAAAAAAGGCAAAATGATCATTATGTGTGATGATGAAGATAGAGAAAATGAGGGCGATTTAGTATATGCTGCAACATTTTCAACACCTGAGCATGTAAACTTTATGGCTAGAGAGGCTCGTGGACTTATATGTGTAGCTATTAGTGCATCAATTGCAAATAGATTAGAATTAAACCCTATGGTTAGTTCTAACAACTCCTCTTATGAAACAGCTTTTACTGTATCTGTTGATGCAAAAGATGCTTTAACGGGAATCTCTGCTGGAGAGCGTGATGATACAATTAAAATTTTATCAAACCCAATTTCAAATTCTGATGAGCTAGTAAGACCTGGGCATATCTTTCCACTTATTGCAAAAGATGGTGGTACGCTTGTTCGAACTGGTCATACGGAAGGCTCTGTAGATATTTGTCGTTTAGCTGGACTTAGTGAGGCTGGTGTTATTTGTGAGATCATCAAAGAAGATGGAACTATGGCTAGGCGTGATGATTTAGATGTTTTTGGAGAAAAACATAATTTAAAAACTGTTTTTATCTCAGATATAGTTGAGTATCGTTTAGCGAATGAAAGACTTGTAAATGAGATAGATTCAAAAGAGGTTGAATTTTTTGAACTAAATGTAAAACAATACACATTTAGCGATCATGACAAAGTTGAGCATACAGCGGTAGTATTTGGCAAGATAGATGAAATTGCAAATGTTAGAGTTCATAATGTTATTCCAGATATAGAACTGCTTTTAAATCAAAAAAAATACAATAATTTAATCAATTCTATAGAGTATTTAAAAAATAACAATGGTGTACTTGTTTTTATAAACAAAACAAATCATCAAGATAATGCTCATATGAAAGAGATTGGTACTGGTTCTCAGATACTTAAATCTCTTGGAGTATCAAAAATGAACCTTATAACTTCAATGAAAGAAGCAGACTTTGTTGGTCTTAGTGGGTTTGGTTTAGAGGTTAGTGAAATTATAAATATATAACTGATGTTTAAATATCTTCTTCTTTTTATCTTTTTAACCCTCTTTTTAGAGGCTAAAATGCTCATTCAAACTCAAATAATTATGTCAACTTTTATAACAATATC
>WFPU01000304.1 GCA_015487435.1 Sulfurimonas sp. | reverse complement strand
TGATAAAATACAAAAATATTTAAAAAACTAACATGGAAAAAAGATGTATATTTATGACTCAGTACAAAAAATAAAACGGGAATTTATCCCATTAGAAAAAGACAAAGTTTCACTTTATGTTTGTGGACCAACCGTTTATGATGATGCTCACTTAGGTCATGCAAAAAGTGCCTTAGTGTTTGACCTGCTTGTTAGAGTTCTAAGTGCTAATGGATACGATGTTACTTATGCTAGAAATATCACGGATATTGATGATAAAATCATTAAAAAAGCAAAAGAGCAAAACAAAGATATAAAAGAGATTACAGATTTTTATACATCTTCTTTTCATAAAGAGATGGCTCAACTTGGAGTTGCTAAACCTGACATTGAGCCAAAGGCAACTGAAAATCTTGAAGCTATGATTGAGTTGATACAAACACTTATAGATAAAGGTCATGCGTACCCTACAAGTGAAGGCGATGTTTATTTTGATACACACAGCGATAGCGAGTATCTAAGTCTTTCAAAAAGAGTTCAAGATGAAGATGATAAACAAGAGAGAGTTGAATCTTCATCACTCAAAAAAAATCAAACTGATTTTGCTTTATGGAAGAGTGTAAAAGAAGAGTATAACGGCTTGCCCGTTAGTAGCGATAAAGATGGCTTCAAGCCATCTTCTGTTATTTATGACAGCCCTTTTGGCAAAGGTCGTCCAGGGTGGCATTTAGAGTGT
Source organism: Sulfurimonas sp. (assembly GCA_015487435.1). GTDB lineage: Bacteria > Campylobacterota > Campylobacteria > Campylobacterales > Sulfurimonadaceae > Sulfurimonas. The sequence goes on along the minus strand of WFPU01000304.1, from coordinate 2,865 downwards.
TCTGCGATGATTGAAAAACATCTAGCAAAACAAAATAGTGAATTTGCCATAGATATCCACGGTGGTGGAGCTGACTTACTTTTTCCACACCATGAAAATGAAGCAGCTCAAACTAGATGTGGTACTAACCATGCTCTTGCAAACTACTGGATGCACAACGGTTTTGTAAATATAAACAACCAAAAAATGTCAAAATCCTTAGGTAATAGTTTCTTTTTAAAAGATGCACTAAAAGAATATGACGGAGAAGTTTTACGATTTTATCTTTTAAGTACACACTACAGAAGTAACTTTAACTTTACAAAAGAAGATTTGGCAACCTCTAAAAAACGCCTTGATAAGATTTATAGACTTAAAAAGCGTCTATTTGGTATGACTTGTAGTAATGATACTACTCATTTTATGGATGAACTTCTAAAGGCTTTAAGTGATGACATGAATGTATCTTCGGCATTAGCTTTAGTTGATGAGATGATTAGCAAGGCAAATGAGACACTAGATAGTGCTGATAAACATAAGCAACTAAAAAAAGACACACTTGCTAATCTTGCATACATTGAAACTATTTTAGGCTTTGGAGTTAAAAATCCGTTTGAGTATTTTCAGTTTGGAATTGATGCTGATACAAAAACAAAAATTGATGACTTAATAGTTCAAAGAGATGAAGCAAAAAAAGAAAAAAACTTTGAAGCCTCTGACAAACTTCGCGATGAGATTTTGGCTTTTGGTGTTAGTATCATGGATACCCCACAAGGTACTTTTTGGGAAAAATCTAATATATAAGCCTTAAAGGGAAAAATAGGGCTAAAGTAATTAGCCCATTAAATTATTAGTTACTGAAAAGAAGTCCCACCATCAACAACGATAGTTTGTCCAGTTAACCATGAAGAGTCATTTTCACACAGGAACACACAAACACCGGTTAAGTCAGTTGGATTACCCATACGATTTAGTGGAGAGCGTTTAACAACTTCTGCTTTTACCTCTTCATAGTTTGGAAATGCTTTTAGAGCATCTGTATCAATTGGTCCACCACTTACTGCATTAACGCGGATATTTTTTTCGCCAAGTTCGTGCGCTGCATATTTAACCATTGTCTCAACAGCAGCTTTGTTTGTACCGTGACCAGAATAGTTTGGAGTGTAAACTAAGTTTCCAGTTGAACTCATACTTATGATAGAACCACCACCAGTTTTTTCCATCCTTTTTGTAGCCTCTTGAGCTCCAACAACAAAAGCAGCAACTGTTGCAGTATAGATATTTATTAAACCTTTTGGTTTAAGCCTCATAAATGGAGCAAATCCACCAACAACAGCACGACCAGAGATGATTGCGTTTGAGATGAAAAAGTCAAGCCTATCAAAATCTTCATCAAACTCTTTATATACATCTTTGTAAGTTAATGGTTCCAAAATATCTAGTTTATAAGCACAAGATTTTACACCATAGTTATCTCTCAAGTCAGCTACAATCTCATTTGCAGTATCAGCACTTGAAGCATAAGTAAACGCTACATCACAACCCTTGGTCGCAAATGCGTAAACAATTGCTTTACCAATACCTCGTGTCCCTCCACTTATAAATAATGTCTTGCCTTTCATTGTTTGTTCTGTAGTTTTTTCGCTCATTTTTATAATCCTTTGATTTCGTAGTTTTTCATAACTTTTTCGATTTTTTTCATGCTCTCTAAACTTGGAGCAGTTAATGGAAGCCTGTATTCTAGTGTTTCAATTAAACCTGCTATATACATAGCTGCTTTAATTGGCATAGGGTTAGCCTCACAAAACATAACTGAGTTTAGTGGGTACAACTTGTCATTTATAGCTTTTGCACCTGCAAAATCGCCAGCAAGTGAAAGTTTAACAAGTTCAGATTTTAGATCAGGCATCAAGTTTGATGTAACAGAAGTGATTCCAGCTCCACCATTTGCTAAAATAGGATAATCAATTGCATCATCACCAGAAAACACTTTAAGTTCTGGTCTACGAGAAAGAAGCTCAACTGTTCGCTCCAAACTTCCAGTAGCTTCTTTGATTCCATATATATTTTTTACATCATCAAAAAGTCTAATAACTGTATCTGCTGAGATATCAACTACAGTTCGTCCAGGTACATTATAAAGCATAAATGGAAGCTCACTTACAGACTCTGCAATTGCTTTATAGTGAAGGTATAGACCCTCTTGAGATGGCTTTACATAGTATGGAGCTACTGAAAAAATAGCATCAACGCCACATTTTTGTGCATTTATTGCAGCATTTATTGCTTCTGATGTTGAGTTGCTTCCAGCACCTGCTAAAACTTTAGTGTTAGTACCTTTACAAACTTCTACAGCAATTTCCATACATCTAATATCTTCACCCGTTGTAAGAGTAGCACTCTCTCCAGTAGTTCCAACTGGACAAACTGCATCCATACCGTTGTTTATTTGACGTTTGATTAGTGCAGCATAAGACTGCTCATCAAGTTTTGCGTTTTTAAAAGGAGTGATAAGTGCTGTTGAAGAACCTGTTACTATATTCATCTAGATACCCTTGTTTTAATAATGCGCAATTATATCTAAAAAGTATTAAACTGAAGATATCTATAGATAAATATACCTTAGTGAAAAATATAATGATCTAAAAAGTGCTTAAAAGTATGAAATTTTGATTCCTTAGTGTTTATACCAATACCCATTAAAACATAAAAGTAAGAACAGAATTTGCTAGTAGTGTATTATGAAAGCAATCCAACTAAAGAATCATGACACAGAAGATGAACTTCTTCAAGAGATTAGAAGCACGAAGAATGGTAGATATCAACATAGATTACGAACAATACTCTTAGCCAAAAGAGGTATCTCATCTAAGGCTATACGAGAGG
>WFPU01000303.1 GCA_015487435.1 Sulfurimonas sp. | reverse complement strand
GCCGTATCTGTTATGGTATACCCATTCTCCAAAACTTGTTTGACTGCTTCTATCTTAAACTCGTCGCTATATCTTCTTCTCGCCATTTTTAATCCTATAATTTTCTGAATAATACGATTGTATTATTTTAGCTAAATTATTGAATTAGTGTTTGTCTAGTTTATTGGGGACATTCCAGTTTAAATAATTTGAATAATAAAACATATATAGAATATCAACAAGGGCGTTAGTAAAATGTTAGTATATTTTGTATTCAGTCGTAATTATATAATATTTGCACTCTTTTTGATATTTGTTTCATCTTCAATGTGGAGAATAAACACTTGAAATGGATTTATGATTCTAAAAACATTGACTTTTATGAACTTTCAAACTTATATAAAATAGCACCACTTGGTGATAAAAAAGTAGAAGATTTGAAAATTGTTTTTGCAAACAGCATGTACAAATGTTTTGTGTATGATGAAGAAAAGCTTGTAGGGGTTGGACGGGTTTTAGCCGATGGAGTGGATTGTGCTTATATATGTGATGTTGCCATTCATCCTGAGTATCAAGGCAAAGGTGTTGGAAAGAGTTTAGTTTGTAAGCTTCTTGAATTCTCTTATGGTCACAATAAAATAATTCTCTATTCTTATCCAGGTAAAGAGGATTTTTATGTTAAATTGGGCTTTGCAAAGATGAATACAGCTATGGCAATATTTAAAAATCAAGGACAGGCTTTTGAATGGAAGCTAATAAAATAGTTAGGTGAAAATGAAAGTTCAATATATACGATTAAATGATGCAGATAATACACTGTTTACTCTTGCTCAGAAAGAGGATTTGAACTCCTTAGAGATGATGATTAACGAAGCATACCGAGGAGAGAAAGGCTGGACAAGAGAAACAGAACTTGTAAGTGGTACGAGAATCTCTTTTAAAGAGCTAAAGGATATACTTGAAGATGAACAAAAATATCTCTTTGTTTTAAAATGTAATCAGAAAATATGCTCCTGCGTATGTATCGAGAAGCAAAACATCCATGCTTATTTAGGACTTTTGGTTGTCAACCCTGATATGCAAACAAAAGGCATAGGAAAGAAAGTTCTTTCACTAGCTGAGGAGTTTATAGTAACAGCACTCCAGTTAAACATTATAGAGATAGTAGTAATCAAGCAAAGAGAAGAATTAGTATCATTTTATAAAAGACGAGGGTTTAAAGAGATCAACAAAATTCACGCGTATCCAAAAAATAGCGATGTTGGGACTCCTAAAATAAAAGGGTTGCAAGTTGTATTTCTCGAAAAAAAGTTATAATCTCTTCATTGAAAAAGGATAATAGGTGGAAGAATATTTAAAAGAGACGGAAATAGTAGATTTTTTAGACCAAGAGGTTGCACAACTTGCCAAGAATCTTGCAAACAATGCTAAAGATGATGAAGAGATAGCCAAAAGATGTTTTGAGTTCGTTCGAGATAAGATTCACCACAGTGGCGACTACAAAGATGAAGTGACAACCTGCAAAGCTAGTGAAGTGTTAGAGTACAAAACAGGATGGTGTTACGCCAAAGCGATCTTGCTTGCCGCTCTTCTTCGTGCAAACGGCATCCCGACCGCTTTTTGCTATCAGCGACTCTCTTGCAATGAGTATGAAGATGGTGTATATTGCCTTCACGGGCTTAATGCTGTTTACCTTAAAAAGTATGGGTGGTACAAAATCGATGCACGAGGAAATAAAGAGGGTGTTGATGCACAGTTTGAACCGCCTATTGAAAAGTTAGCCTTTATTCCTCAAGCAAACGAATATGATATAGATGAGCTTTACGCCGATCCACTTCCTGAAGTGATAGAAGCGCTAGAAAAGAACAGCTGCTATAGTGACATGGTAGAGAATTTTCCGGATATTAAAGGATAAAACTTGGGTAAACAATACAAAAAATTGACAGAGAAAGACATAAAATTCATACAGGAGCAAAGGCTATTTTATCTTGCGAGTGCATCAGATAAAGAGGTGAATTTATCTCCAAAAGGGTATGACTCGATTCGTGTATTGGACAATACAACTGTTCTTTTTATGAGCTATCCAGGAAGTGGTAACAGAACATATCGTGATGCAGTAAATAAGGGAGAGTTTACACTTGTTTTCAATGCATTTGAAGGGAAGCCAAAGATACTGCGATTGTTTTGTAAAGCTGAAATAGTAGAAAAACAGAGTAAGGAGTTTCAAAGCTATTTAGCTCTTTTTGATGAGCAAGAGTCTTTGGTGAGGGATCTCTTCCTCTTTAACATTTATGCAGTTGAGTCAAGTTGCGGTGAGGCTGTGCCGTTTATGAAATACAAAGGAGAGAGAAGTTCTCTAAAAGAGTGGGCAATTAAGATGGAAAAGAATAATAAACTTGAAGATTATAAAAAAGCACACCATACTCCGGTGAATTTGGAGGAGATAAAATAATGGCACAGGTAAAGTCACTTTTTGTACACATTGAAAAAGCGTTAGATATAGCAAAAACGGATATAGAGATATGTATCATAGAGTCTCCGGCTTCTAATTGGGGATTTGGTGGAATGTGTGGTGATGAGATAAAACTAAACTACAAGGTAAATGTATGAAACTTACATTGTACCAAATAG
>WFPU01000302.1 GCA_015487435.1 Sulfurimonas sp. | reverse complement strand
GGGTGGGAATGTAGTTTAGTAAAAGAATAAATTGTAGAGAAATCTAAATATTCAAGAGAATATACCTTATGTTAACCAATAACAAGTAAGTTATTAAGTTTAAAAAGCCATTCAACTAACATTGTCACTAAGACGTTGAGGGTGTAAAAACAACTGTGTAAATTCAAAATTATAATTTATCAGATAGGCTTGAAAGTTGCTTTCTCTGATAGATTTATTTGAAGGGTTTACAGATGGATATTTTAAATAAAGAAGAACTACGCAGACAAATAAAAGAAGGTAAAGAGATTTCACTCGATGGGATATTGGATGATTTCAAAGCCTTGCTTCGAGAGACGATTCAAACAGTGAGTGAAGTGGAACTCGATGAGCATTTAGGTTATGAGAAGCACCAGAAGTCAGATAACTCCAACTATCGTAATGGTACAAACAAAAAGACGCTAAAATCGAAATATTGTGATGTAGATGTCGCCATACCGCGAGATAGAGATGGAAGTTTTGAACCACAGCTTGTAAAGAAACGCGAAACACTTCTCAATGGCAGTGAAGATCTTATACTTTCACTTTACACCAAAGGGATGAGTGTACGTGATATTCAACATCATCTTGATGATCTTTACGGTTACCAACTCTCAGAACAAACAATCTCAAATATCACCGATACAATCATAGAAAAAGCAAAAGAGTGGCAGAACCGCCCGCTTGAACCAATCTATCCGATTGTCTTTATGGATGCTACCGTACTCAAAATAAGGGTGGATAGAGTCGTAAAAAACATAGCTGCATATATTATGCTAGGTATCACACTTGAAGGAAAAAAAGAGATTCTTGGCATCTGGATTGGTGAAAATGAAACAAGTAAATATTGGCTTTCACTTCTGAATGAACTCAAGAACCGTGGTGTTGATGATGTACTTATTTTTGCTATAGATGGGCTGAACGGTTTCAATGAAGCTATTGAAGCTGTTTATTCAAAAGCAGAGATACAGCGTTGTATCGTGCACCAGATAAGAAGTTCACTTCGTTATGTCTCTTGGAAGGATAGAAAGGCTGTAGCAACTGATTTAAAAATGATCTATACCGCCACTACTGAAGAAGAGGCTCAAGAGGCACTTTTGGAGTTTAATGATATTTGGGGTAATAAATATCCCCATATTACACAATCTTGGACAAATCACTGGAATGAACTAGCAACTTTTTTTAAATACCCTAAACCAATCAGAAAGCTGATTTATACCACAAATCCTATTGAATCGCTCAATTCTAGCATTAAACGACGCACAAAATCAAAAGGTTCATTCCCTACGATTGATGCAGCTTTTAAGGTGCTTTATCTCTCAATGCAGGAGGTGCAGGAAAAGTGGAATCGTAACGGTTTACGCAATTGGAGTGAAATTTATCCTCAACTTTGTATATTTTTCAGCGAAATTATGGAAAAATATATAAGGTAGATTTACAGGGTTAAAGGTGATTTACACAGTTTATTTTACAGGCTCATTGATGACCTGCTCGATACTCTTCAAATCATGAAAACAGATCTTCAATAATATTCCCTTTTAATGAAACATACCCCGTAAGCCGTTTTTAACACCTCTTTATCTTTTGAAAACTCCAATACTACATCTTCTATTATTATAAAAAGAACTCTAACTGCTAAATGCAATCTTCTACTTCTCATTATCTTCCCTAAAAGCACTCGGTCGCATCTTTTTAAAATATTTTACCAATACCCCACTAAGCACTCCTCCACCGGGTAAAACCCATAAAGTTGAGAGAAAGGTCATCTTCCCGATATCTCCTACCTGCTCTGCCGCTTTTTTATACTCTTTATTCTTTATATGCTTGGGGATCTCTTTTGTCTCTTTGTATTCCTGCTTAAGTCCATGCCCTACTCTCTTAGAGAACCTCTTGAGTTTATGTATCATGACAACTATCCAAAGAGTTTAGAGAAAAAGTTGCCCTTACCTAAAGCTTTCTCTATCATTTTGATATAGGCATCGATACTTAGTAAACCTACTTCGGCACGTTTAACCATTTTGTCTTTTCCAATAACAACCGTTAATGGAACACTACGCACCATAAACTTCTTTGAAAGCTTCGGATTATTAGCAGCATTGACCTTTGTGATAACAACATCTTCATCTCTAAAATGCTCTGCAAGGTTTGGAAGGTAAGTAAGAAGTGTTTGACAGGGTGGGCAGGTATCACTATAAAAATCTATAAAAACGACTGAGGATGTTGCTTCCATAAATGCTGTGTAGTTTTTATCGGTAAGCTCTTTTACAATTTCCATGCCTAATATTATCCTGTAGAGTAAAATTGAATTGTGTTAGTATAGCACAGCGAAAAAGCGAACTGTTTTAATACCCTGTTTATTGCTGCAGCTTCACATAGTTCTATATCCATAAAGGTACTGATTTGACATGAACCTATATAATGGCCTACTAACCTTTCTTTTTCCTACACGAAGTTTTTACAAAGTAATGCAATCACTAAAGCATACTCATCATTTGTAAGTTCTGCTATCTTTTCACCAATTCTCTGTTTAGTGAGTGAGCGCACTTGGTTAATTAAAATATCTGAGTCCTGTTTGAGATTATCTCGTTTGAGTATTCTCATACGATACGGTTCCATATCTTCAACTAAATCAGTTGATAGAGGCATGAGTATTACGGTATCTAAGAT
>WFPU01000301.1 GCA_015487435.1 Sulfurimonas sp. | reverse complement strand
GTTATAAATCCTGTTACATTTTCATCTGATGGCTCATAATACTCTAAATCTGAAAAATAAATTTTTTCATTTTTTAGTGTTTTTCTAAAAGCTTCAGCAAACTTACTGTTAGAGTGTGGACCATTCAATAAGTTAGTTTGAAAATCTTTCTCTTTTTTGTATCTAAATGAGATATTGCCATCTTTAGTAATTTTAAATATATCGTACACATAAGGGTAATTTTCATATATACTGTGTGTATCTTCTATATCAAAAGTATTTGCCCAATTTAATACATCCGCTTTACGAAAATTAAACCAGTTATAAATATATCTTTTTTGTAGTTCTGAGGAATGTTTTAACTCTGCGCTAATAGATTTTTTTAATTCTGTAGTATTGTGAACATAGCTGTATATTGCAAAAGCAATAAGTGGAATTAAAGATAAAATTAAAAACCATGACATTATTTTAACAGATAGGGATGATCTATTAAAAAAAAGTTTATTTATCTTAAAAAACATTTTATTCCTTAAAAGTCAAAAATATCATCCAAATCTTCATTTACCTCTTCCTCTTTTTGTGTCCACATATTTGTAATTGTATTTATATCGTTTATTATAGATGCATCTAAAGAGTTTATCTTATTTTCATCTCCAGAGGACAGGTCTGTATGCCATTTATAAAGTACATACATAAAAGTCTCCAAAAGCATAAAAATATTTTTAATATACTCACTATCATCAGGAAGAGGATTCTCTTTTAAAGTAATTGAAAAATCTGCCATTGCAACTGAAAGTTCATCAAAAATAGTATAATAAGAGAGTACTGATGCATATTTTGTAAACAGCAATGTCAATTCATTTAAGGAATCTATATTAATTTCATCAACATTATTAATAACTTCTATAACAATAACATCAATCTCTGATAATACCTCTTTTAATTCATATAAGTCATCTTCTATGAGAGATTTAATTTGTTCTAATTTTTGTTCTCTATCTTTAATTTCTGTTTCTATAACTTTTATTTTATTTTCAGATTGTATAATTTGATTTTTATTAATAGCTGTGTCAAGCATTCTAAGTGATTTTTTTAACTCTTCATTTTTAGCTTTTAACTCTTTATTTTGCTCTTCATGTTTTATATTAAGATCTTCAATTTTTGTTATATGAGATTCAACAAAGAGGTGATCATTTATTGTTCTTGATATTTTGTAGAGTACATTATTTAATTTTTCATGTTTAATTGGTTTTGTTACAAACCCTGAAACACCGATATCTATAGCTTCTTGCAGTTTTTGCACTTCATTATGTGCAGTTGTTATGATGATAGCTTGTATATCATTTCTTTTTAAAATCTCTTCACTCATAGCCATTCCATCCATATTTGGCATATTGATATCAGTAATGACTAGATCATAGTACGAACCGTTTTTTTTATGATAATTATCATATAGATTTAAGCCTACCTGTCCATCTGGCGCAGTATCTACATTTTTAAAATAGTTAACAAAAACTTTTTTTGTAGATTCTAAAAGAATGCTATCATCTTCAACATATAAAACATTAAGCACTTTAGTATATTGGAGCATTGATTTTAGATTATACAATATGATTCTCCGTTATTTGTTAGCATAACTATATCATTTATTTTTGTAATTTACCTTAAAATTTATATTTATAAATTTAATTTAATCTAACTCTTACTGATTGTTCGTGAGCAGTTAAACCCTCTGTATTTGCTATGAGCGCGCACTCTTCACCTATCTCATTTATCCCTTTTTTTGAAAAAGAGATTATAGACGTTTTCTTCATAAAATTTTCAACTCCAAGTGGTGAATAAAACTTTGCAGTCCCACCAGTTGGAAGAGTATGATTTGGTCCAGCTACATAATCACCAATAGCTTCAGGAGTGAAATGTCCTAAAAAAATTGCTCCAGCATGTTTAATAAGTGGTAATAACTCAAAAGGGGAGATTGTTGCAATTTCTAAATGTTCTGGTGCAATATCGTTCATCAAATCGATTGCCTCTTGCATAGTCTCTGTCACTATGATAGCTCCACGCTCCTCTATAGATTTTCTTGCTATCTCTTGTCGTGGAAGTTCTTTTAACCAATTCTCTAATTCTATCTTTACCTCATCAGCTAACTTTTGAGATGGAGTTATAAGGATAGAACTTGCCATCTCATCATGTTCTGCTTGAGAGAGTAAATCTATCGCTAAATGAGAAGCATTTGCACTATCATCAGCTAAAATACCTATCTCGCTCGGTCCTGCTATCATATCTATATTTACTTCACCAAAAACCATTTTCTTCGCAGTTGCAACAAAAATGTTCCCTGGACCTGTAATAACATCAACTTTAGGAATATTCTCTGTACCATAAGCCATCGCTGCAATAGCTGAGGCTCCACCAATTTTATAAGCTTCGCTAACTCCACAAAGATGACAAGCTGCAAGTAAAAGTTCATTTGGTTCATTGTCTGGGGTTGGTGTACAAACTATAATCTCTTCAACACCAGCAACCTGTGCAGGGATAACATTCATAAGAAGCGAAGATGGATAAGCTGCTTTTCCACCCGGTATATAAAGCCCTGCACTATCAACAGCAGTTACTCTTTGACCAAGTATTGTTCCATTTGGCTCATCGTCAAACCACGATTTTGGTTTTTGTTTTTCATGATAAGCTTTAATTCTATCATAAGATAAATGGAGTGCTGATTTTAGTTTTAAGTCAAGATTATCATAAGCTTTACTCATAGATTCAGTTGAGATTTTTAAATCTTCATCATTTTTTGGAGTCCAATTATCAAATTTTGAAATATGCCCAAATAAGGCTTTATTTTTATCTCGCTTAATCTCATTAATAATATCGCCAACTATAGAGCTAACATTATCAATATCCATTTTCCCTCGTCCTAGTAGTTCTTGAAACTCTACTTTAAAACTGTTGTTTTTTGAGTTTGTAAAAATCATTTTGTATCTTTGCCTTTTTGATATTTGTCAAATTGTATCTTAACTATAGATAAAACCTGTAAAAAATCTTCAGCTATAATAGCACCTATTAACGGGTCATACATAATTTCACTACTTGGAAGTAAAAACCAAATTGTAGGAGTCTCTGGTCTATAAAGTCTCTCAGGTATAAAATCTCCCTCATCTGAATAAGATATTACTGATACAAAATTACGATTTAAAAACTCTATAACCTTTGCATCTTTAAATGTATTTTCATCCATTGCTATACAATACTTACAAGACTTACTAGCACTTACAAATAACACAGGTTTATTTTGTTTTTTTGCAATATCCAACCCTTCATTATAATCTTTTGCCCATCTAATTTCTGAAGCAAAAACACTCGCTATTAATAATAAACTTAATATAAAAATCTTACCCATATTTTTTTACCTTTTTAAAAAGTTCTTTTGTGCAATCTAATGCACTTTTATTTGTTACATCTATAACTATATCTGCTAATTTTAAATACTCTGGTCGTCTTTCATCATATAGCTCTTTAGCTTTTTTCAAATCACTTAATAATGGACGCTTTTTTAATTTTCTAACAGCATTTGGATGTTTTTTTATACGCTTTATTATAGATTCAAAAGGGCTATCAAGTAGCACTACTACCCCAATATCTTTAAGATTCTTTTGCTTATAAAAACCACCACCAGTAGAGATTAAAGTATTTTTTACACTTGATTTTAACCATAAAGATACTTTTTTCTCTAAATCTCTAAAGTAGGTTTCACCCTCTTCTTCAAATATTTTTTTAATTTTTCTATTTTCCATAGATTCTATTAAATCATCAGTATCGATAGCTATGTAATCTGAATTTTTTATAACTTCACGAGCTACACTACCCTTGCCAACACCCATAAATCCTATTAGTATAATATTTTTACTCATCACTCAACTTTCATATTAAATGCAGACATATCAAAATCTGGCTTAGTTTTTATTGTTTTAACATATACTAAAACTGGCTTTATAATATTGTATTGCAAAAGCACCATGCTTAAAATAAATGACAATGCACTATATACTAAAATAGATGGATAAAAATATGAAAAAATAAATCCAATTATCGAAAATAGATAAAGAATAAATTGTAAAATTGATATCTTTTTATTTGTCATCTCATTCATTGTTGGAATACTCATATAACCTCTTGAGTTAAGATGAAACCATACTAAAAACGGTATTATTTTATAAAGCATACCTATCATTATACTTAAAAAAAAACCACCACCTATAATTACAGAGATAATTACTGTATATTGATCATCTAAATAACTATTAAAAATCCAAGCAAAAAATCCAATACTCATAAAAATAGAAGAGATCCGCCAATACCAAACTGTTACATCAGATGTTGGGCGACGACGATTATTTAACTTTACCCATACAGCTGATGTAAAAGCAAAAAAGAACAAAGATATCCATGTTTTTGCTATATATGCATACTCAGGATAAAATATATTTAAAAATGCCCATACAAGAAGACCAGCTGATATGATATGAACTACCCTTTGCTTACAAAACTGCTTAAATCTTGGCGCTACATAAAACATTGGGATAACTTGAAATGCTACACCTATAATTAAAATACCAACAAACCCAAAAACTGCCCATACACTATGTATATTTGCTAGTATTAGATGAGTACTTGATACTGTGCCTGAAGCATATCCAAATAAAAGATATCCCCCTATAATTATACTAATTACTGCAAAAATCAAACTAACATTGATAGCTTTGACTGTAGGGGTGAAATTATTAGCACCTCTTAAAGCTATCAACATAGGTATTAATAATATTAAAAAACCAATAACTAAAAATATGGTCGCTAACAAGTTTATAGATGGTGCTGAAAAATAAAGACCATAAATCATAAACAATACACCAAAAACCAGCATAATATGTGAATATAGAGTTATAGTCTCAACTTTATAAATTTTTACACCAGCTAAAACTGGTAACATCTGCATAAGTGCCCCTAACATCACAAAGCCTAAAAACCCTATTGTCATGGCATGAGTTATAATAATACTATCAATACTATATCTACTAAAAAGAGTAGCACTATCACTTAATAATATTAAAATTCCTGCCAAAATTGCAAAAATTGGAGCAGTTAAAAAAAATCTTAATGGTGCTGATATTGGTGGGGCTTGGTCTGTACTTAAACCTGTTAATTCCATAAATACTACTCAACTATCATTGAATCCATCATCTCAACTATTCTATCTGATTCAGCACTTAAGTGTTGTTGTGCCATCGTGTATAACATCTGTTCTTCTTTCATGTTGTGTTGTTGTAGTAAAATCATTAATGTTTCTGTAGTTCCAAAAAATTTATCTTTATTATTTTCTTCAATAGCATCTAACAACTGCTTCAACAAGCCTCTCATTTGTTCATGTTCTTGTCTCATCATTGCTGTAGGACCTTGGGTCATCCCTGTTTTTTGCTCAAACTCAGCAAACATAACACGCTCTTCCATTTGAAAATGTCTCTCACTTGCATCTATAAATTTTTCAGTTATCTCTTTTGCTGCTTGTAAAGATGTGCTTGCTACCTCTTCCATTGATGCGAAAAGTTCATCACAATGACGGTGGTCGGTAGTTAAATATTCTTTAATTGTACTCATTTTTAGTCCTCTGATATAAAATTATTTTGTATTATATACAAATATAATAAACTTTTATTGATTAAAATCAATATAAAAATTATTTATTATCATGAAAGCATAAAGATGATAGTATTCCAAAAAAAAAAAATCAAAGACCTTATTTTATGAAAAAATTATTTATTATCTTACTATTATCAATCTCCTTAATTGCAAATGACTCTAATACTACAAAACTATCTGATGAAGATCTTAAAACTAGAGTATTTTATACAAATGTAGCTGGGGCTGGGTTGGTAACACTATGGGGTGTTGCTTTTTGGGACTACTTTACAATGTCACCAGAACTTGGTGACGAGGGATGGTTTGAAGAAAATACAAAATATGGCGGTGCTGATAAATTTGGTCATATTTATTCTACATACCTTTGGTCCCTAGGTTTTTCTGAACTTTACCAAAGTTGGGGAATGACGCCAGAAGAAGGAGCTTTTTATGGTGCTAGCACATCTTGGATATTTCAAGGAATAATGGAAATTGGAGATTCATTTAGTAACTCACAGGGTTTTTCTTATGAAGATATGCTTACAAACACTATTGGCGCTGGATTTTATTATCTAAGAGAAAAGTATCCTAGCATTAAAAAAAGAGTTGATTTAAGACTTGAATATCTACCTAACTTTCAAGGTGAAGAAGATATTTTTACACTATATAACTCAATGAAATATTTACTAGCTTTTAAACTTAATGGTTTTGATAGTACAAAAAATTCATTTTTGAAATATGGTGAATTCCATATTGGATATTATACTAGGGGTTATCAAGACCACGAAAATTATGACCAAAAAGAGAGGGTAATTTATGCTGCGATTGGTATAAATATCTCTGAAATTTTATCTGGAAATGGATGGAAAAAAACATCAAAAATATTTAATTATTACCAATTACCATACACTTATGTACCAGTTGGTCGTGATATTGACAGTAATAGTTATGTAGCTCCATACTCTAGACCATATTATGGATATCAAAAGTAAATATTAACAATCGTTTGAGTATAATATCTTTTTTAATTTTAGATAGGATAGTTTATGAAAAACAAAAAATTTCTTACACTTGGTTTTATTAGTGTAGGTTTAGCAATATCATTTATATTTTCTACTACACTTTTTGCAAAAGAGGAACAATCACAACAAGAAAGAGAAGTTTCTAGACTAGAATCTCTTGCAAAATTTTCAAAAGTTATCTCAATTGTTGAACAATATAATGTTGATGAGATAACTATTGAAGAGTTGATGGACAAAGCACTAAAGGGCATGATGCAAAACCTTGATGCTCATTCAAACTTTTTAGCTTCAAAAGATTATAAACAACTAAAAGTTCAAACAAATGGGGAATTTGGCGGACTTGGCATTACTGTTGGTATACGTGATGGTGCGCTCACTATTATTGCTCCACTAGAAGGTACGCCTGCGGACAAAGCAGGACTTAAAGCTAAAGATATTATTTTAAAAATAGATGATAAATCTACTCTAAGTATGACTATTGATGAAGCTGTATCTATCATGCGTGGTAAAGTTGGAGATCCTATTGATATCACTATTGTTAGAGAGGGTGAAGTCAAACCATTAGAGATAAATATAGTTCGTGGTGTTATAACAATTCAATCAGTATATACTAAAACTATCGATAATAACATTTTGTATGTTAGAGTTACAAACTTTGACAAAAAAGTAACTGAAGATGTACGAAAAGCTATAAAAAAACACAAAGGGACTGCTAAAGGGATACTTCTTGATTTAAGAAACAACCCAGGCGGTTTACTTGATCAAGCAGTTGGACTAACAAATCTTTTTATTGATGAGGGAGATATTGTTTCTCAAAAAGGTCGTAAAGAGAGTGATACAAAAGTATATATAGCAAATAAATCAACTACTATTACCGATATGCCATTGGTTATTCTTGTAAATGGTGGAAGTGCTAGTGCTAGTGAAATTGTTAGTGGCGCACTTCAAGATCACAAACGAGCTGTAATCGTTGGAGAAAATACTTTTGGAAAAGGAAGTGTACAAGTGGTCCTTCCAATTACTGAAGAGGAGGCTATTAAACTTACAATTGCAAGATATTATTTACCAAGTGGTCGCACCATTCAAGCCGTTGGTATTAAACCAGATATTGAAGTGATAGCAGGAAGCGTTAAAACTAGAGAAAATAAGTTCGCTCTTAAAGAAGCTGATTTAAAAAAACATCTAGAAGAAGAACTTGAAAAAGTAGATGGAAATGAAACTAAAAATAAGATAATTAAAGATAATAAAAATATAATCACACAAGTTGATATGAATGAAGATATCCAACTAAAAGAAGCTGCTGGTATCATAAAAGCACTTATTATAATGAAAAGATAACAAAAAAAATTTATACTATAAAGGACAAAAAATGGAAAAAAGAGAACTACTTTATGAAGGAAAAGCAAAAAGGCTTTTTTTAACGGATGATGAAAACTTAGTAATATCAGAATTTAAAGACGATTTAACTGCGTTTAATGGTGAAAAAAAATCTAGTGAAGCTGGAAAAGGTGCACTAAACAATAAAATCTCAACTGAACTTTTCAAACTTTTGGATTCAAAAGGTGTGCAAACTCACTTTGTTGAGATGCTTGATGATAACCATATGCTTCATAAAAAAGCTGATGTAATCTTAATAGAAGTAATTGTTCGCAATATTGCAACTGGTAGCCTTACTCGTAACCTTGGGATAGAAGATGGTACAGTTCTTCCTTTTACATTGGTAGAATTTGATTATAAAGATGATGATTTAGGTGATCCAAAACTTAATGATCAGCATGCACTTATTTTAGAACTGGTTGATTATCAAGATGAATTAGATAAACTCCGTCGTGTAGCAAGACAAATTAATGACATACTTAAACCTTATTTTGCAAACATTGGTTTAAATCTTGTTGATTTTAAATTAGAGTTTGGAAAAGATAATGATGGAAACATCATTCTTATAGATGAAATTTCTCCTGATAACTGTCGTTTTTGGGATATTGAAAGTGGCGAAAAAATGGATAAAGATAGATTTCGTCAAGGTCTTGGTGGTTTAAAAGTAGCATATGAAGAAGTGCTTAACCGTATACTAGGTAAATAGCACTAGTGCTATGGGCTTCCTGCCGAAGGAAACCTAGCGTTAGCGCAGGTAGCGGAATTATTTCCAATACCGTTAGAATAAAATAATTTTAGGAAAATAGAAAATGAAAGCAATTGTAAATGTGTCTTTAAAAGCAGGCGTATTAGATTCTCAAGGTAAAGCTGTTCACCACGCGTTAGACTCTTTACATTTTAATGGTGTTAGTGATGTTCGTGTTGGTAAACAAATAATTTTAAAATTAGATGAAACAGATAAAGAAAAAGCAATGGCTGATGTTACCAAAATGTGTGAAGAGCTCCTTGCTAACACTGTAATTGAAGATTACGAGATAGAGCTAGTATGAAAAATCTTGTCAAAGACAAAGCTTTAGTGAGAGGAATTTATCATGGAATTCACTTCCTTGATAAAGGAGACAAAAATGACTAAAGTATCAATTGTTCAGTTTCCTGGGACTAACTGTGAGTACGATACTCAATATGCATTTGAAGAGTTAGGTGCTAAAACTGAGTTAATTTGGCATAAATCTGAATCAATTCCAAGTGATACTGATCTTTTAGTTGTAGCTGGTGGTTTTTCTTATGGTGATTACCTTAGAAGTGGTGCTATTGCTAGATTTTCTCCAGTGATGAAAGCTGTTACTGAGTATGCTAATAACGGTGGTAAAATTTTAGGTATCTGTAACGGTTTTCAAGTTTTAACTGAAGCTGGTTTACTTCCAGGTGCATTAAAAAGAAATGATAACCTACATTTTATATCTAAGCACCATCACCTAAAAGTGATTAATAACGATAATATTTTCTTGAAAAAATTAGATAACAACGATATAGTAAATATCCCTATTGCTCACCATGATGGAAACTACTTTATTGATGAAGATGGACTTAGAGAGTTGAATGCTAATAATCAAATACTGTTGAAATATACAAATGTAAATGGTACTAACCTAAACCCTAATGGAAGTGTTGATTCAATTGCAGGAATATCTAACAAAGAAAAAACTGTATTTGGACTTATGCCTCATCCTGAGCGTGCGATGGAACTAATCCTTGGCTCAGACGACGGTAGAGCTATGCTTCAAGGATTTATGGAGGCATAATGCGCTTATTTTTCATCTTAACTTTTTTTGTATTAAATATTCTTGCATATGACAATACTAAAATATTTGATGAAAATGACAATGAGCTACAATCAAGTGTAGTTTCACTAATACCTGAAAATAGTAATACAAAAGTTCTATACCTACAATTTGATAAGATACCATCTAGAATAATTAAAGGGGAAATTTTCCCTGTTAGAGTTAGAACTTTATCCACTACTGATGATTTTACGGAGTTAATATATTCATTTTCTAATGCTAAAGGTGTTGAAATTATCAATACTATACCATATCGAACACAAAAACAAAAATATTTTTATGATACATTTTATTTCAAGGCTCTTCATACTGATGCTAGATTACCAGATATTGAGGCTTCGTTAGTATCTGTAACAAATAATGAATACAAAAGCACCATTCTTAGTGGTACTGAATTAAATGTAGTAGCCCTAAATCCTAAAAGAAATTTTTCAAATATTATTGCAAATTCATTTGTTTTAAGTGATTACAAAACAACCAGTTTTGACAATCTACATAATATTGTTATCTTTGTTGCAGAAGCTACTAATTGTGATATAGATAAATTAAAACTAAACAATGTTTATAAGCAAGGTATAGAGTCAAGCACAAACTCTATTGAGCTCTCTAAAATAACTTATTTTGTAGTTATTGATAAAAAAATAGAAACTTTTAAATTTACATATTTTAATCTAATAGAAAATAATTTTAAAACTATATCTATACCAATTATAGTAGATGATGATAGTGTTACAACACAAAATGATTTAAAACCAAAGGACCAATCCAAAGAGAAACTAAAGATGCTTATAGCTATTGCTATAGCTATCATACTCTTAATCTTAATTGTATGGCGAAAAAAATATATCTATTCTGTTTTACTCATTTTTCCTATAACCTACTCTATATATGTAGCAGTTCCATCTGAAGAGATTTGTATCAAAATCGGCTCAAATATTTATCTTTTACCTGTTCATAATGGGACTATATTTGAGACAACAGATAAAATTATCTATCTTAGAGCTGAGGGTGAAGTAAAAGATTTTACAAAAGTAAAACTATTAAACGATAAAATTGGTTGGGTTAAACATGAAGATCTTTGCTCATATTAGTTGGTTAATTGCCACTATAATAATATTTATTAGTTTAACCTTTTTAATTTTAATTTTTCATCTTGTACCAGAACCATTAGCTCCAAAAATATCTGCATGGATAACAAGGTTAGGTCTCTTTTTCTCTACAGATATAGAGGGAAAAGAGGATGAGAATACTCAAATGTTTCTCATCAATCATCAAAGTGATTTAGATATAGCGGTGATGGAGACAATAACTAAAAAAGATCTCGCATGGGTAGCTAAAAAACAACTATTTGATATACCTTTTTTTGGATTAGCAATTAAACTTGCCCAAAATATAGCTGTTGAGAGAGAGAGCAAGACATCATTAGTTAAACTAATGAGAGATGCAAAACATAGACTATCTCTTGGTAAAACAATAACTATATTTCCAGAGGGGACTCGTTCACCAAAGGAAAAAATGCTCCCCTTTAAAGCTGGAGCTAAGATGATAGCTGATAAGTATAAGTTAGTAGTCCAACCAGTAGTATTTATACAAACTTCTAAATATTACAACTTAAAAAACTTTTATTACAAACCAGGTAAAATAAAAGTGATATTTCTTGATTCATTTGTAGCTGATAAAAGTGATAAAGAGTGGTTAAATAATTTAAGAAAAAAAATGCAAAAGGTATATGATGATGAGTTGGCAAACAATCCTAGCCATAGGTAGTGGTGGTTTCATTGGTGCAGTTTTACGTGCATACCTAAATGGTGTAATTAGCCACAAATTTCCACATGACATACCTGTTGGAACCCTTGGAGTTAATCTAATTGGTAGTTTTATAATGGGTGCATTAATAGCATATTTTATGTATACTACATATCTTTCTTTAAATGTAAAATCGTTTTTATCTACTGGTATTTTAGGGGCACTTACAACATACTCAACATTTGCAATAGAGAGTTTTTTTCTTCTTCAGCGTGGGCAAGTACTACTAGCTGGTGCTAATATATCATTTAATGTTTTTGGGACTATACTCATGGCAGGGAGTGGATTTTATATAATGAAGTTTTTTCTAAGGTAAAACGATTTATATCTCTATAACCTCATCTGCACACCATTTAGCTAATTCTAAGTCGTGTGTGATTAATAACATCCCTATCTTATCTAAATTTTTCATAAGCATACTCATAACTTCAAGTTGAATTATATTATCAAGTGCAGATGTAGGTTCATCAAGAAGTAGTAAGTCTGGTTTCATAAGCATTGCTCTAAGGATAGAGGCACGTTGGAGTTGTCCACCTGAGAGTTCATGTGGTAGTTTTAACAATAACTCTTTATCAAGATTTAAAATTTTTAAATATTTATCTATCTCATCAATGTTTGCTACATCTGTAATTTGATTTATAAGGTTGTAACTTGGGTGAAAAGAGCTATATGGATCTTGAAAAACCTCTGATGATTTTGAGCTAACAATACTACCATTAAAAGGTTTTAAATTCCCTAATATTAATTCAAAAAGTGTACTTTTTCCAGCACCACTCTCACCAACTATCGCTTTTATCTCACCTTTTTTTAAAGTGAGTGATAAGTTTTTAAAAAGCAACTTGTCTTTTGAGTATCCAAATGATAAATTTTTAATCTCTAAAAGATTCATTAACTCTTATTTAGAGCCAAATATAATTTAGTTAACTCTTTATATAATGCATCTGGCTGAATATTACTGTTGTTTTCCCATATATTTTTCATTACAACATTATCTTCTAAACCATCCCAAATTTTTATATATGTACCATCTTTGTATCCATTATCTTGGCGGAATTGATTTAATATATTTTTCCCAACATAAAGTCTATACAGAGACTCTAAATCTAATCCACTCATAATAGTTAAATCAAAAAAATCTGAGATTAAAGAGTCTAAATCCAACTCTTGCTTACTTAATACCAACCCCATAATATCTTCAACTTTAACCATAATATCATCTTGAGAGGCAAAATTATTATTTGAGATATCTATTTTTGAAAAATCTTCCATTTGGGATATATTTATAGCTAAATCATCAATATTTCCCTTTAAGTTTTGTGAATAATTCTCAATTGCTAAAGAGATGATAAAATGCCAAACATCAACTACTTCAATCTGTAAATTATCCCAATCAGGCTGTGCATCAATATTTTTCCAGTGTTTCCAAGAGAAATTATCTATTATTTCGGCACACTCCATATATATACATCGTCTCCAGTTTATAGATTTGCCATTTTTAGTAATACCCTCAGTCCATTTTTCACCATTTGTATCATCATTTAGCTGGTTTTGCAACTGTATCATTAAAAGTATTTTATCCATTTTTTACATTCTCTCTTAAAAATTAATGTGGTTAAGTAAGTGGACATAAATAATTGCATAACTAATGAGAAGAGAAGCTATAATATACAAGGCAAAAATATGTAGGAGCTATTAATAGCTTCAAGAATTTTTAACCAAGTAGATTGTAGCTTATCTTCTCACCCTACGGGCAACATTTATGAAGTTATTTATGTCCACTTACTTATTATATCTAATTATGCTAAAATTCCCTCCATGAAAAGAATTAATTGCAGAAGATGTAAATATTACTTTGTAACGTGGGAAAGGGACAAACCTCATGGCTGTAGGGCTTATGGATTTAAGGGAGCTCACATCCCATCCTTAACTGTTTTTCAAAGTAGTGGAACCCCTTGTTCCCTTTTTGAGATTAAGAATCCTGCCAAATAAGTTTTTTACCAAATCCTAAAGTATTATCAGTCATTTTAAAATAATTAACTTTTATTTTCCATAATTTTAGTCTCATAATTCTAGCGTGTGGGAATGCTTTAAAATATAATTTAGAGTACTTTTCATCATCAACTAAATCAAATACCCCTCTAAATTGCAAACCTTGTATTTTAGCAATTGTCCTAGTTTCTAAAACAACACTTCCAGCAATATTTGGATTGATTAATATATTTTGTATATGGGTGGTTTCATCGCTACTTGCGACTATAAATGTTTGTGTATCCATATCATAAGCATAAAAAAGATTGCATACACTTAGTTCATCCCCACTAGAAGTAGCCAAACTAAGCACATGATGTTTATCTAAAAAAGATTTAAACTTCTTTAGATTTTCCTGCATTATATAGCTTTAAAAAGATAACGCTCTAAACCCTCAGCATCAATAATATCTCTTTTATCTAACATCATTTTTGCTGTATCATCATTTTTTAAAGTTTCGTATATCTCTGTAACACTAAACATATTATAGTAACTTTTTAAAAAATTCAATAGTAAAACAAAATTATCATCTTTCTTTTGGCTATGTGTGCGATACTCTTTAAACTCTTTCCAATCTATATTTACCATTTTATTCCCTATTTTTTAACGCAACTTCAAGCTGTGAAACTATTTGTGTCATTTTAGCAGATGATACCGCAAAATTCAAGCGCATAAAGCCACTTCCCTCTCTACCAAAACTCAAACCTTGATTTAAACCAAGTTTTGCCTCTTGTACAAAAAAATCTCGTAGTTTTTTATCACTAAGATTCATAGCTCTACAATCTAGCCATGCTAAATATGTAGCTTCTATTGGTGTTATTTTTATATCATTAGGAAATTTTAAACATATATCCTTTAATGCTAAATAATTTTTATATAGATGTATTTTTAATTCTTTTAGCCATATATTTCCATTTGTATATGCAGATTCAAATGCTACATGACTTAGAGTTGCTCCCTCGGCAAAATGAATTTGGTTATAAACTTTAGAAAACTTCTTTTTCAAATTTTCGTTTTGAATAATCACACTACTCATTGCAAAACCAGCCATATTAAATGTTTTACCTACACCAACTGCAGTAATTGTAATATTTTTTGCTTCTTCACAAAGTGAGGCAAATGGGATATGTTTATTAGGGGCATAAACTAAATCAGAGTGTATCTCATCTGAAAATACCACGATATTATTTAGAAGACACACTTCTAGAATCTCCTCTAACTCCTCTCTTGTCCATACACGCCCTACAGGATTATGTGGTGAACATAGCAGTAACAGTTTTGTATCTTTATCTATCTTTGATTTTAAATCATCTATATCAAATCTATATAATCCATCATCTTCAAGTTTTAATGAGTTCTTAGTTAACTTTCTCTCATTATTCATAACACTATGAAAAAAAGGTGGGTACACCGGTGTTTGAACTATAACTTTATCCCCAATATCACTAAAAGCGTTTATACATACGCTCATAGATGCTACAACAGAGTGTGAATAAAACACATCTTCAATTTTATACTCAAATCCATGATGATTTTTCATCCAATCTAATTGAGCTTGCCAAACAGAATCTGGAACCTCTTCATATCCAATTATTGGGTGTTTTAATCTTTTAGCAACTGCATCTATTACAAAATCAGGTGTATCAATATCCATATCAGCAACCCATACCGGTTCTACATCTTGTGTACCAAAAAGTTTCTCTCTAAGAGTATACTTTTCTGCATTTGTACCTTTTCTACAAGCAGATACGCTAAAATCATATTTTATTTTATTTTCCACACGCTTACCTCTGAAATTGTATGTTGATATTTTCTTGTACTCTCTTTTATAACAAAAGGGAGGTCTTGGATGTGCAGTAACTCAAACTTCTCGCTTAGTAGCTCTTTTAAAGTATCTATAGTTTTAACATCATTTTCATTTTCATCTTTGTATCCACCAAGCCAAAACTTTTTTTTAGTTGAACACTCTTGCCAAGTATATGGGGATGTTAAAATCAAAATACCATCTCTGCTTAGTCTCTCATCTATAGTGTCTAAAAATAGTTTTGGATTGTAAAGTCTGTCTATCAAATTCGTAGCCATAACCAAATCATAATAGTTAAAATTTGGTTT
Source organism: Sulfurimonas sp. (assembly GCA_015487435.1). Classification (GTDB taxonomy): domain Bacteria; phylum Campylobacterota; class Campylobacteria; order Campylobacterales; family Sulfurimonadaceae; genus Sulfurimonas. The sequence continues at coordinate 8,085 of WFPU01000301.1, read as the reverse complement.
CAAGTTACAAGCATCACCTTGCCAAAAAGAGACTTTGTTTTTTAAATTCTCATAGCCTAACTCTTCTATGGTAACTTTTTTATTTATAACAAGTTCACCCTCCTCTTTTGAATGAAAAGCAACAAAACCATCATCTCTTAATTTTGTGCCAACTTGAACAAACCTAACAGAGAAATCTATCCCCTCAACCTCATCAAAAGTTTTTGCTAACTCAAAAGATGCTCGTCCTGTTGCACATCCTAAATCTAATGCTTTTGTTTTATTTATAGTGAATTTTGAAGCTATTTTTGCACACTCTATTGCAAAGTTTTTAACACCAAAATGTTCATCCCCATACTGAAACTCACAATACTGTGAAACTAATTCATCACTCTCATATATATCTACTTCATTTTTATCAATTGAATTTGAGACCACATATCTAAAACCTGCAAACTGAGGAAAATGTTTTCTAAAAGCATAACGCGAATGTTTCATAATAAGATTGCCACTACTTGCCCATGATGAACCAAGTATTAGTGCGTGTTTATCATCAAATGTTGGAATTGAAAAATCATCATAAGCTGGATGGATTTCAAAACCTTTAAATCCTCTTATTGGAGTCTTGCTCCACTGCCAAACATTACCAACAACATCATAGATACCATTAAAACAAAACTCATCTACTGGACAAGCACTAGCAAAATGGTAAAAATTTAGATTTGCTCTGCTCTCATGAAATTCAGGTAAATCTTGCACGTCTGCATGGTTATATATAGCTCTATATTCAGCCTCACTAGGAAGCGAATATGTTACACCATCTTTTTTACTCTTGTATCTACAAAATGCTTCAGCCTCAAGTGCATTTATATCAACTGGCCAATTTAGTGGCATATCTATTAATTTTGCCAAAGCTCTGTATTTATACTTATCATCTTCTTTTACCCAAAAAACTGGATGCTTATGCTTGCTTTTATTTAAAAATTTTATCCCCTCTTCATCCCAATATTCATGATTTTCATACGCCCCACTTTTTACAAATTCCATAAACTCGCCATTGCTAACAAGAAATTTTGAAGCTTGAAACTCTTTTACATCCTCTTCATATTTACCATATTCATTATCCCAACCATAAAGATTATGAGATCTGTTTTTACCTAATTGTATAGTTTGGGACTTAATAGTTTTTAGCTCATTTATAGGAGCATCTCCCCAATTAGAACAAATATCAAACTCAGGAACATCTTTTATATATTCTAATGGCATCTGTCTATGTAATACCAAAGAGGTCTCTATATGAATCCTTTCATGCTCTATCCCCATGAGAATTATCCATATTTGTGAATCTTGTGAGATTGGAAGTGTCATAGGCAAAGTCATAATTAATTCATCAATAAGCTCTCTTACTCTATCTCTATACTCTCTAACTTCATCTACTTTTGGCCAAGAATAATTAGAAGAATTAACATCATCCCAAGCCATTTCATCTACACCAACAGCAAATATTGATTCAAAACCTGCATCCACTCTTTTATTTATAATTTTCATGTTTACAAGTTTATTTATAAAAAATGTAGCGGTATGACCAAAATAAAATATCATCGGATGACGAGTTAGTTCTGATTTTTTATAAAAAACTTCATCATCTTTCAAAAGTTCAAATACTTTTTCATATAGTGAATATGTATTATTAAAATATTTTTTTATCTCTAATCGTTTTTTATATATATCATTGCCATCAAGTGTAACTGGGTATATACTTAACTTACTCACAAATAACCTTTAAATTTAAATTGCTTAATTGTATCAAAATAGCTATTGTATAGCCCATAAAAGAATGTATTAAATATTTACCAATTTAATACATTCTTTTATAGAGTTTATACTAGGCATTGTGTACTTAATATTTTTTGGCAAAAATTTCGCTGTAGTTTTTCCTATAACAATTACCTCAGCATTTGAAGTGATAGTATTATTTTTCAAAAAACATCTAATTGATGATGGGGAAGTAAAAATAAGTGTACATTTTTCATTTCCTAAACGAAAGTTTAATATTTCACTTGAGCATCTACTTTCATATACTATAACTTCATCAACTCCAAATCCATCTCCAGCTATCTCTTTAGCTCTTAAATAAAGCCATTTTTTATCTTTGGGATAGCTCTTTATAATTGGTAATAAATCTGAACCTAATCCACCACCTACACCCATAACTTTTCCACCAAATGATTCATAATACTCTTTAGTAAATTCAGATATACATAGTGCAGCAATATTTATGTAATCATCTTTATCATATAAAGCAAGGGCATCTACTGCTTTTTTTGATGTAAGGATTAAAAAATCGTATTTTGAAAAATCTATCTTTGGTTGGAAAAAATTAAAATCAAGTGAATTTATATGTATCGCATTTGGATGAGAAGTAGCTGAAAAAAGATAAATTGGTTTTTGCATATGATAATTTTATCGTCACCCTGAACTTGATTCAGGGTCTAAGTTATTTTGTATTAGATTCTGAATCAAGTTCAAAATGACATATATTTACTCCCATTCAATAGTAGCAGGTGGTTTAGAACTGATATCATAAACAACACGATTTATCCCATCAACTTCATTGATAATACGACGAGAAATTCTCTCAAGTAAATCATGTGGAAGATGAGCAAAAGTGGCTGTCATTCCATCAACTGCTTCAACAACTCTTACACAAACAGTATTGTCATATGTACGGTTATCTCCCATCACTCCAACAGATTTTACATTTAAAAGCACTGCAAATGCTTGCCAAGTTTTAGCGTAATATCCGCTCGCTTTGAGTTCATCTAGTAAGATAACATCAGCTTCACGAAGAATAGTTAGATCAGGTACATTTACATCTCCCATAATTCTAATAGCTAATCCAGGACCAGGGAAAGGATGACGGTTAATCATAGTAGCAGGAAGTCCAAGTTCTAAACCAATTTTACGAACCTCATCTTTAAACAATTCTCTTAAAGGCTCAATTAATTCAAAATCCATCCAATCAGGTAAACCACCAACATTGTGGTGAGATTTAATAACTTCAGATGGTCCATTTACAGAGATAGACTCAATAACATCAGGATAAAGTGTACCTTGAGCTAAAAATTTAATACCATCATGTTTTTTTGCTTCTGCTGCAAACTCTTCTATAAAAGTATGACCTATAATTTTTCTTTTCTCCTCAGGGTCTGAAACACCTTTAAGTTTTCCAAGAAAATTATCAACAGCGTCAATGGTTATAAGGGGCACTTTTAAGTTTATTTTAAAAACTTGCTCAACTTGTTCACGTTCACCCTTTCTCAAAAGTCCATTATCAACAAAAACAGGAATAAGTTGATCACCAATAGCCTCATAAAGCATAGCAGCAACAACAGAGCTATCAACTCCGCCACTTAATCCACATAGAACCTTACCAGTCCCTACTTTTTCACGAATCATCTTAATTTGCTCTTTTAAGAAATGCTCCATCTTCCATTTTTCAGTTACTCCACAAATATTTTTTGCGAAGTTTCTAAGCATCAAGTATCCCTCTTGTGAATGCTGTACTTCTGGATGATACTGCATAGCATATACACGTTTTTTTTCATTTGCAATAGCAGCAAATGGAGAGTTATCAGATGTAGCAATTGGATTAAAGCCAGCTGGAAGTTCATCTACTTTATCAGAGTGAGACATCCAAACAATAGCATTATCATCACAACCCTCTAGTAGTGGGGAACAGTTCTCACCAAGATTATTGATTTTAAGTTCAGCTTTACCATATTCATGATGATCTGAACGAATCACACTGCCCCCAAAATCTACTGCAATTCTTTGCATACCATAACAGATACCAAGGATAGGGAGTCCCATTTTGTAAACATCTAAATCTATTTCATAAGCATCTTCATTGTAAACAGAAGATGGACCACCACTAAGTATGATACCTTTAGGATTTTTTGCCTGAATCTCTTCTACTGATGTATGATAAGGAAGTATTTCACAATAAATTTTATCTTCACGAAGACGACGAGCTATAAGTTGAGTGTATTGAGAACCAAAATCTAAAACGATAATGCTAACATTTGTCATTAGAGAGACCTTTTAATAAATATAATAAGTAAGTTTGAAAGGATACTATAAAGTAGATTAATTTTTGATTTGTTATAAGTATATTGAGAGTACTAATCTCTCTATTTTGAGTTTCGGTAAATATATTTCTGAGAAATATATTCCCTACACTCAAGATATTAGCATCTAGCGTTGGATATACAATCCTAATACTTCGTATTGAACATACCAAATTGCAATTGATACAAAATAGCCTATTACAATTGTCCAAGAGTATTTCATGTGTGCATTAAAAGTATAAATACCTTTAAGTTTACCCATAACGCCAACACCAGCAGCAGAACCAAAAGCGATCATACTACCACCAATACCAGCAGTTAAAGTTACCAGCATCCATTGTGCTAATTCTATATCTGGAGATGACTTTAGAACTGCTGACATAACAGGCACATTATCAATAATGGCAGAAAGAAAACCAACACCAATATTAACATATGTTGGATCAAACATCTCATAAAGTTTAGCTGCATGACCTAAAAAACCTGCGAAGTGAAGTGCACCAACTGCTGCTAAAATACCAAAGAAAAATAATAATGTATCATTCTCAATTTTTGAAACTGATTTATAAATTTCAATATCATGATCATGATATTTTTTAAGTCTATATGCATAAAGCTGTAAAAGAGAAAGACCAAATAACATTCCCCACATTGGAGGTAGATGCATTAACTGTTTACCTAAAACAGCACAAGCAATAGTAAATATACCAAGAAAGATAATTACCTTACCACCACGGTGAATATGAACTGGCTCTACACCTTCTGGCTTTTTCGGAGTCCCATCTGGAACAAAATGAGAGAGAAAGAATGCTGTAACAGCCCAACCAATAATAGAAGCAGGAAAGAGGAATAAGAAATCAATAAATGCACCCTTACCAGCTGACCATGCCATTAAAGTAGTAATATCACCAAATGGAGACCAAGCACCACCTGCATTTGCAGCAACAACAATATTTATAGCAGCTGGAACTAAAAATGCCTTATTTTCTCTCTCTATTGTTATTAAAACAGTTGAGAGAATAAGTGCTGTTGTTAAATTGTCCGCAATAGGGGAGATAAAAAATGCCAAAAACCCTGTTACCCAAAAAAGTTGTTTGTATTTATATTCAGCACCTAAAAGCTTCTCTTTTAAAGCATCAAAAACATTTCTCTCTATAAGTGCTTCAATAAAAGTCATAGCAACAAATAAGAAGAAGAAAATTTCCGCTATCTCTAAAATAAGATGGGCTATTTCAGTGTCAAAAGCTCTAAAATCAAGCCCATTATATGCATAATAAGCTCCTAGTAGCATAAACATAAATGTACCTGTAAACAATGCTGGTTTAGCTTTGTTTATATGATATTTTTCCTCTGCTGCAATAAAATAATATCCTACTACAAATATTGCTAATAAGAACCAACCAAATGGCTCTGTTGCTAAATCTACCGCATGACTACCACTCACTGCCTCACTGCTTGCAAGTGCGACAGCACTAGTAAAACCCAAAAATAATAAAATTTTTAACATTATTTTTCCTCAATTATTGTATGTACTCCAACAGATTTATCTCTAGCTAATGCGCTATTGACAATTTCCATTGCTGTAAGTAAACGAAACTTCAACAGTTTACCTATTTTTTCATTAAAAAGAGTTTTAATTTGTTTTTTCGCTTCGTACAAACCACTTTTTGTCCTAACAATTGAAACATTTTTCCACATTATTTCTCTTAATTGATTCTTTTTTTCTTTATCAGCTTTTAAGCTCATAACCTCATCTAAAACCTCAAATTCTATAAATTTTTTATATTTCGTATCATCTGCTTTTGACAAAATATCATTAGCAGCTCTTAGGGCAAAAACTAAACCCTCTAAAAGTGAATTTGATGCTAGTCTATTTGCCCCATGAACTCTAGTTGAAGCAACTTCACCAATAGCGTAAAGATTTTTAACATTTGGAACTAACCCCTTTGAATCAGTTTTAATACCACCAATAGCATAATGAAATGCTGGTGAAATTGGTATCCTTTGTTCTGGTGCATTAAAGCCTAAATCTTTAAGTGTTTTAAAGATGTTTGGAAATCGTTTTATGAAAAATTGATACTCAAAATTACTCAAATTAAGATAAATTTTACTACCTGTTTTTTTTGAATAATCAAAAATGCTTTTAGAAACTATATCTCTTGAAGCAAGTTCAGCTCTATCATCATAATCAAATAAAAATCTTTTACCATCTTCATCCTCTATTGTAGCACCCTCACCTCTTAGAGCCTCTGTCAAAAGTAATTTTTGAGCGTATGAATTGTTTACATATACTGTTGGATGAAACTGCATCATCTCCATATGCTCTAACTCTATACCCTTTAAAATACAAAGACCTTGCATATCTGCACTGATAGTAGGAGCATTTGTGTGGTATTCATACAAAGAACCCACTCCACCACTAGCAATAATCACATTTTTTGCATATATATTTCTAAGTTCTCGATGCTCTAATACTGTAACGCCATAACATTCACCATCTTTTATAAGCAGATCAACTACACGTGTATCCCCAAGCATTGGATGTGGATTTTGAGACAACAAAAAATGGTGCATGTAACGACCAGTTGCATCCCCGCCCGCATGTAAAATTCTAGAGGTTGAATGTGCAGCTTCTTTTGTGTAAGCTAGCTCCCCATTTTCATTTTTATCAAACTCAAATCCACGCCTTATTAAATCATTTATCGCCTCTTTTGAGTACTTTGTTAAAATATCTACAGCTTCATCATCACAAAGTCCTGCCCCCGCATCCATTGTATCTTTTGTATGCAATATAATATCCTCCTCATCCTTAGACAAAGCGATTCCCCCTTGAGCATAAAAACTATTGCATTTAAAACTTTCTCTTTTATTTATCAATAAAACTTTTTGTGACGAGGGTATATTTATTGCTGCATATAAACCAGCAATACCAGAGCCTATGATTATAGTGTCATATATCATTTTTCATCTTCTTGCAGAGGAATTAATATATATTGTACATTCTCTTTTGAAGATGAAGGCTCATCTTGATAATATGGTGGCTTTTTAACTCCACATCCAATAAAACTTAATAAAAATACTGATATAATCAATTTATGAAAAATGCTTCGCAAATTATACATATTATTCAAAATAAACCTCAATTTTCTAAACTATCTAGAGTAAAATGTATCAAAAAGATACAATCTTTATTGGTTCGACCAGTTCAAAAGATGATAAATTTTACCTACTTTAAAGGAAACACCCTCTTTTTTGTATTTAATCATCCCGCTGGTAAACAAGAGTTTGATAATAATATACAAAATATTAAAAGCGCTTTAAATTTTCATACTCCTAGTGAATGTGATGGGATAATTATAGATGATATTAAAGCATTTGTAACCCACACCCCTAAAAAACAACAGATTACAATAGCACAAGTGAAAGATGTTTATCCTGAGAGGGCTAGTGGTGAATTCAAAATAGATATACAAGATGAAAAACTAAATCTTCTTGTAAAAAGTATTAGAGATATTATAAAAAAATCAAATGACACTAACTGAGACAGTAAAACAACTACCCTCCTCTGCAGGAATATACCAATTTTTTGATAATAGTGGACATCTCTTGTATGTTGGTAAGGCAAAAAATTTAAAAAACAGAGTTAAAAATTATTTTAATTTTACCCCAGAATTAAAACCAAATTCAAACCTATCTGTAAGAATCACAAAGATGATAGAGCAAACTGTATCTATGAACTATATAGTTGTAAATTCTGAACATGATGCTTTAATTTTAGAAAATTCACTTATAAAACAGTTAAACCCAAAATACAATATTTTACTCCGTGATGATAAAACTTATCCTTACATTTATATAGACAACTCTAAAAAATACCCACGTTTTGAGATAACAAGAAAAATTATTAAAAATAAAGATATTACATATTTTGGTCCATACTCAATTGGTGCTAGAGATATTTTAAACTCTATATATG
>WFPU01000300.1 GCA_015487435.1 Sulfurimonas sp. | reverse complement strand
GATTACAAAATTAATGAGTAAAATATTATTTTCATAATATACTTCAAATATAATTTAAAGGGGTAAAAATGTTAAAAATATTATTTTCTCCAGCTGAGGGTAAAAAGAGTGATGGAGACGAAAATTCAAAAGAGTTACTTGGTTCCAATAGTGCAAGAGAAAAAATACTAAGTGCATATAATACTATAGTCAATAATGGCAGTGAAGATGAAATAAAACAACTATTTGGATTTAAAAAGTTTAATGACTGTAAGTCTTATATAAATGATATATTTGACTCCCCACTTATGTGTGCAATTGAGAGATACCAAGGCGTGGCTTATGAATATCTTGAATTTAACTCCCTACATGTAAGTGCAAAAAAGTATATAAAATTAAACACTATAATCTTCTCAAATCTTTATGGTCCAATACTTGGTGGCGACACAATCGCTAACTACAAAGTGAAACAGGGAAATGATATTGGTGAGTTTATCCCAGATAAGTTTTATAAAGATAGATTCTCATATCAGCTTGATTTGTATCTTGGAAATAATGATATCTTAGACCTTCGTGCAGGTTACTATAATAAATTTTACAAAGTAACTTCACCATATACAACTCTGAAATTTTTAAAAGATGGTAAAGTTGTTAGTCACTGGGCAAAGGCATATAGAGGTTTGGTTTTAAAAGCTATAGCTGAAAATAATATAAAATCAATAAAAGAATTTATGACTTTAGAGATAGACAATCTTCAAGTTAAAGAGATAAAAGTTATAAAAAATAAAACAGAGATCTCTTATAATATAATTTAAAGATTAAAGAGCACAATGTGCCATAAGTCTCTGCGTATAAAATAAAACATAATTGAGACATCTGATTAATTAGAAACTAGACCCTAAATCAAGTTTAGGGTGACGATAATTCCGTCATTCTGGACTTTATCTAGAATCTAATAGCTAATAATCAGAGAGTTCAATTAAGATATGCTAATATTGCATATATAAATAAAAGGCTTAGTTTGCAAGATTCACAAGAATATAAAAAGAAAAAATCATTTTTTGATAACATAATCACACTTTATGGTAGAAATGTAGTAGTTGAAGTATTGCAAGACCCTAACATTGAAGTTCATAAACTGCATATGTCTGATTCAAATAAAGTTGATGAAAATATAAAGTTAATATATTCACTTGCAAAATCAAGAAACATTGAGATAACAACTCATGAAAAAAAATCACTTAGCAGAATCAGCAAAAACTCTAAACAAGATCAAGGTGTGGCAATAGATATAATTGCTAAAACTTACAAAAGTGTTGATGAGATAAAATCTATGGATAAATTCAAACTCATAGCACTTGATGGTATACAAAATCCTCAAAATTTAGGGATGATTATTCGCTCATGTGCAGCTGCATTTGTAGATGGAATTATACTTCCGAAAAAATCAAGTGCCAAAATATCCCCACTTGTTGTAAAAGCTAGTGCTGGAACACTTTTTAAATTGCCTATTTATTATTGTAACTCTTTAGATGATATATTTTATGATTTAAAAAATACTAAAATTTACTCACTAAGTGCAGATGCAAAAAATGACATTTACTCTATAAAAACAAACAAAAAAACAATTTTTGTACTTGGAAATGAAAGTGATGGAGTTAGCTCTGAAGTTGAAGCGCTTTGTAACGACTCTATCTCAATTCCGATGAACCGTGGAGTTGAATCTTTAAATGTTGCAGTTACTGCTTCACTTTTGGCTTTTATGAAATAAGTTATATTTTTCGTAAGATTTTATCTAATATAGCTGTAGAAAGTATCCTCTTAAGTCCTCCTAGCAAATAAGTTGCCAAAGTGTTGTAATACCTAGGTTGTGGCTTTTTTGATTCTAGTGCATCTATTATATTTTTTATAACTACATCTGAACCTTTTGTAAATATGTCACTATCTTTTTCTTTTACAGTTAATAGTTCATCTTCGTACTCTTTTTTAAAAATACTCCTATCACTCACTATATTTTGTTTAAATTTTATAATTGCATTTTTTCTAAAATCTGAGCGAACTGGTCCTGTATTTATCGTACTTACAAATATATCTGTATCCATAAGCTCTAATCTCAAAGTATCACATAATCCCTCTATCGCATATTTTGAAGCATTGTAAGCTCCACGAAAGCGAAGAGAGATTAAACCTAAGATTGATGAGTGTTGGATAATCCTTCCATACCCTTGATTACGCATGAATTTTAGGCTTTGGTAGGTAAGTTCATGCAGTCCAAAAAAATTAGTTTCAAACTGCTCTTTTAAAACATCTGTAGTTATATCTTCTACAGCACCAGGCTGTCCAAAACCGGCATTATTAAAAACGGCATAAAGTTCTCCATCATTTTTAATGATAATTTTTAGCATTCTCTCTATTGCACTTGAATCTGTAACATCAAGCAAATAACTATCTAAGCCCTCTTTTTTTAATCTATCTATATCTGTTTTATTTCTAGCAGTTGCATATACTTTGTATCCCCTATTGTGCAGATAAAAAGCAGTATCGTATCCTATGCCACTAGAACATCCTGTTATTAATATATTTCTCAAGAGGTCATTATCTCATATGGTCTTTTTATCTCATTTATAACTTCACTCACGCTTATATTACGAGATTTACGAAAAAATTCTTTTCCATCAAGAAAGATTAAAACTGTAGGGATAGCATAGACTCCAAAAAAAGGAGCAATATCTTCTTGTTTTAAAATATCTACACTCTCAATTTTAAAATCTTCAAAATTTGAATCAAGTGCTTCAAGTAATTTAGGTTTTAGTGCATAGCACACATTGCAAGTAGGTGCTGAAAAGTATACTATCACACATAAGTTAGAATTGATTGTATTATTTATATTTTCTATTGATTGAGTAGTTTGCATCTGAAATTATACACTATTTGATATAATCGCACTATGAGTTCAATAATTTATTCAATACTAGGTATATATATTTTCATCATAATGGGTTATGTTGCAAAACTTAGCTTTAAAGAAAAGATAGATGATAAAACAATTACCCTAATAAATGTTTACTTTTTACAAGTATTTTTAACATTTTGGGGACTCCTAATCCGTCCTGTTGATATGAGTTTAGTTATCGCACCATCAATATACTTAGGTATCGCTCTGTTTGCTATTGTAATATCCGCAATTTTTGCTAAATTTTTATTTTCAAATAAAAAAGAGTACTCAATTGCCACAGTTGCAGCTATAATTGGAAATACTGGAAACTTAGGTATACCAATAAATATCGCTATTTTTGGTGAAGAATCAATCCCCTATACAACAATCATAAACCTAATGAATGTTTTTGTTGTCTACACTATTGGAGTGTTTTATTATTCTCGTGGAACTTATGACGCTAAAACTTCACTTTTAAATATACTTAAACTACCAATTTTATGGGCTGCAATTTTAGCAATAATTTTAAGCGTGAATAACTATAAGCCAAGTCCTGAAATTATGAATACATTGATGATGGGTGCATATGCTTCAATGACTATGCAACTATTTTTGTTTGGTATATATCTTTATGGCACACAAATTAAAGAGATAAGTAAAAAGTTAGTTGTTTGGATTTTGACTTTTAAGTTTATTATACTTCCATTTTTAGCTTTTATAGTTTTAATAAACATAGAACTTGATCCAATGATAAAAGGGATTATTTTTATAGAACTTATGATGCCTCTTGCTGTTGCAAATGTGAATTTAGCTTCTTTATATGATTGCAAACCAAAACTTACCACTGCTTTAGTTTTTATATCATCATTTGTATTTTTAGGCGCTATCTTTATTGGTGTAGAAATTTTGAAGTATTTTTAGATAAAATTTAAATATGAATAACTACGATCAAAAATTTAATGATGCTATTAAAAATACTAATTTTTCTAAACTTTCATTAAGTGAACAAAAGTTCATAAAAGAAAAAGCATACTCATTAAATTTTTCATTCCAAGAGATAAAACAAATAATTGATATAGCTCGTGATTTAACCATGTGGGATGAAAAAAATATTATAGATATTTTTCCTACCCATGAGCAAAAAAAAGTTGTTATAACAAAACTTAAAAAAGCTTATCAAAAATTACGCTCAACTCCAAACTCATATAAAAATTTTAAACTTAAAAACATACCAAAAGAGCAAAAATACACTTTTATAATCTCAGATAAAGAGGGATTTGGTCTTGGGCTTTGTCCTGTTGCTAGCGAAAAAACAAGATGTTGTAATCTGCTTACACTTGATGCTGTTGAGTCTTGTGGATTTGACTGTTCATACTGCTCAATCCAAAGTTTTTATAATCAAAATATTATCACTTTTAATAGTACATTTTCAGATAAATTAAAAAATTTAGAGTTAGATAAAAATAAAACTTATCATATTGGAACTGGTCAAGCGTCTGATTCACTAATGTTTGGAAATCGTGAGGGTATTTTAGATGCCTTATTTGAGTTTGCAAAAAGTAATCCTAATCTAATTTTAGAGTTCAAAACAAAATCAGATAATATTAAATATTTCTTAGAAAATAATGTACCAAAAAATATACTTTGTACTTGGAGTCTAAATACTAAAACTATTATAGATAACGAAGAACATCTAACAGCATCACTACAAAAACGTATTAATGCTGCTAGAAAATTAGCAGATAAAGGTGTAAAGGTTGGTTTTCATTTTCATCCAATAGTTGAATATGAAAATTACTTGCAAGAGTATAAAGAGGTTTATCAAAAACTTCAAGATACTTTTTTAGCAAAAGAGGTGGTCCTTGTTAGTTTTGGAACACTAACATTTATAAAACCTGTCATAAAGCAACTTCGCGAACGTGATTTTAAAAGTAAGATAACCCAAATGCCCTTTGTTGATGCAAACGCAAAAAGTTCTTATCCACATGCAACTAAAGTAGAGATGTTTAAATCAGCATATAATAATTTCAAAGATTGGCAAAGTGATGATAATAAGGTATTCTTTTATCTTTGCATGGAAGATCATAGTATATGGAAAGAGAGCTTTGGTTATCAATACTCTACAAATAATGACTTTGAAAGAGATATGCTAAGTTCTTATGCAAAAAAATTAAATATGGAGTTTTTAATTTGACATACACAAAAGAAAAAGAAAAAAAAGAAAATTACTTTTTATCACAGCCACACCAACCATTTTTTGTTTTAGCAATAGTTAATTCAATTGTAATGATTATAGTTTTTGCACTAGATTATAAAGAGGTGATTACCCTACAAATATCTAGTTTATTATTTCACACATATACACTTATATATGGTCTTTTTTTAAATGTATTTACAGGTTTTTTATTTACAACCTTTCCTAGATTTTGTCAAAGTGAAGTACTCAAAAAAAGTTTTTATATACAAATATTTTCACTAAATGCTATTGGTTCATTAATCTTTATAGTTGCATCTATGAGTAGTTTATATCTTACATTTGCTTCAATGGTATTACTTTTCATCTCAAATCTTTTTATGCTTTTAAAACTTCAACATATTATGAGGGTTGGAACTTCTCCGGCAAAACAAGACCCATACTGGATTTTAATGGCTAGTACTTTTGGTCTTGTTGCTCACTTTTTATTTATAGTTTCACTATTTTATACTCCACTAGAGAGTTTAGCGATTAATATAGCTTTTTACATGTATGTGATTTTTCTAACATTTAGTGTAGCTCAAAGGATGATTCCATTTTTTTGTTACTCAACAGAACAAAAAGATTTGCGTTTTGTTAGTACTGCATTTGTGTTTATGATTTTAAAAACTATCCTAAGTGTATTTAATGAAAATAGTTATGTAAAAGGCGCTGAGATATTTATAGATTTGATTTTAGCACTTTATCTGTTTGGAGAATTTATAAAATGGAAATTACCAATATTAAAAGCAGAACCAATAATATGGGTACTTGTCCTTGGTTTACTTTGGCTTCCTGCTGCTTTTTTTCTTGATGCAATTGTACTTAGTGCTGAACTATTTTTAGATACTTCATTTTATTATCTTGGTGTACATGCACTTGCCATTGGCTTTTTAACTACCATACTAATTGGTTTTGCTACAAGAATAACGCTTGGTCACTCTGGACAAATTCCAAATACAACAAAATTTGATGTTGCTATATTTTATTTTATTCAAGTAGTAGTAATTTTAAGGGTACTATACAGTATAAGTGTAGGTTCAACTTTAGGATTAGATTTTTTATTTGATATCTCAGTTGCTGCTTGGACTTTATTGTTTGTATTGTGGGGTGGTAAATTTTTATCTGTACTCGTATTTGGAGCTAAAAAATAATCCCTGAAATAAAGTTTCAGGGAATTATCTTTATTTATATCTATAAGTGATACGACCCTTATCTAAAGAGTATGGAGTAAGTTCAAGTTTAACCTTGTCTCCTGGAAGTATTTTGATGTAGTGCATACGCATTTTTCCAGCTATATGACATAAAATTACATGTCCATTATCTAATTCAACACGAAATGTTGCATTAGGTAAAGCCTCAATAATCTTACCATCTACTTCTATAACGTCAGCTTTTGCCATTTTCTAAACCTTTATTAAATTTTCGATAAAATTTCAGCTTTACCGTTGATAATTGCAACAGTGTGCTCATAATGTGAACCGCGTAAACCATCGGCACTAACTACATCCCATTCGTTTTCCAAGATAACTTTTGTACTATCTTTTTGACAAATCATAGGCTCCAAACAAAAGACCATTCCGTTTTTTATTTTTGGACCAGCTTTAGGATTCTTACCATCAAGGTAGTTTGGAATCTCTGGTTCTTCATGAGGTTTTTTTCCAATACCGTGACCACAAAAGTCATGTAATGGTACAAATCCTCGTGAACGAATAGAGTTTTCTAAGACTAAAGACAACTCTTTAAATCTCATACCTTCTTTGATGCTATCAATAGCTTCGTATAAAGTTTCCTTTGCACATGCTATCAGTTTTTCATCTTCTTGAGTAATCTCTCCAACACCTACTGTAATAGCTCCATCACCAAACCAACCATCTAACTCAGTACCAATATCATAACCAATAACATCACCCTCTTGGAGTTTGTAATCAGTTGGAATACCGTGAATAATAACTTGATTAAGTGAGCAGCAAACTGCATTAGGAAAGCCATAAAGACCTTTAAAAGATGCTTTAGCGCCATGACTTAAAATATACTCTTCAGCCATTGCATCTAAATCTTTTAAAGATGTACCTACTTTTGTCTTTTTTCTTAATAACTCTAACGCACCACCAACAATTTTATTAGCAGCACGAAGTTTTTCGATATCTTGATGTTTTCTAAGCGCAATGCTCATTAGTTATAAACCAACTGCACTTAATGTCTCATATTTACTACTGTAAATTTGAGCCTCAATTTTTCTCATAGTATCAAGAGCTACTTGAACAACAATAAGTACCGCAGTTCCACCAAAGAAGAAAGGTACACCCATCCCCTTGATAATCATAAATGGCAATGTAGCAACAAGACCTAAGTAAAGAGCACCTGTAATAGTTAATCTACTTGCAGTTTCATTAATAAATTCAACTGTAGCATTTCCTGTACGAATACCTGGGATAAATCCACCTTGCTTTTTTAAATTTTCTGCAATATCTTTTGCATTGAAAGTAATTGAAGCATAAAAGAATGCAAAGAAAACAACAAACACAAAAGTTAAAAAGTTAAAAAAGTGTGAGTTAGGATTTAATAAATCAGCTATAAATTGCATAGAAGGATTGGTGCTAGATGACAATATTGTCATTGGAAACATCAATAATGCTGAAGCAAAAATAACTGGTATAACACCCGATAAGTTAACCTTAATAGGGATGTAATTCATAACTCTTTTCTTTTGATTTTGCATCATAGTTTTTTTAGCATAAGTGATCGGTATACGACGTTCACCTAGCTCAACATAAACTATGATAAGTACAGTTGCAAGAATTAAACCAATAATTGCTAAAAGAACTATAAAGCTCATTGCACCTGTATTAATCATGGTAAAACTTTGACCTATTGCAGATGGAATTGCAGAAACAATACCAGCAAATATAATTAAAGATATACCATTTCCAATACCACTTTGCGTAATTTGTTCACCTATCCACATAAGGAGCATAGTACCAGCAAGCATAGATACTGCAGCAAGTAATATAAATGTATTATGGTCAACTAAAATCGCACTATTTCCTGTTGGTCCTGTTAAACTTTGTAGCCCAATACTAACACCAATTGCTTGAATAATAGTAATAAAGATAGTCGCATAGCGGATAATTTGCATATATTTAACCATCCCATCACGCTCTTTTTTCATTTTACCAAGTGGTGCAAAAGTTGCAGCAAGAAGTTCCATAATAATTGAAGCAGTAATGTAAGGCATAATACCAAGTGAAATGATTGATAGTCTCTCAACAGCATTTCCACTGAACATATTAAAAAGCCCAAGTGCATCTGATTGATGTGAATCGAAGAAAGAGGCAATAACAGCAGTATCTACACCTGGTACTGGCACATATGCCAGTAGGCGGTAGATAAATAAAAACCCGATAGTAATAAGTATCTTATTTACTAGATTTTTATTCACAATTATTTACCTGTAGTTGTAACGTTATCGTCTTTAATCTTTGATGCTAATTCTTTTGCAGATGCACCAACCAATTTAATTTTTTTAACAGAGTTTGCAACTTTGTGAACACCACGAATAGAATCCATAGTAATTTCAGCTAACTCAGCTACTGCTGTAATTTTCTCAACATTAATAACATAAGGTTTTATATTACGAGAATGAAAACCAATTTTAGGTAAACGCTTAGCAAGTTGCATTTGTCCACCCTCAAAGTTTCTTTTTCTCTTGTAACCTGAACGAGATTTTTGACCTTTTTGACCACGAGCTGAAGTCTTACCAGTTCCAGAACCTTGTCCACGACCAACTCTTTTACGATTCTTAGTAGAACCCTCAGCTGGAGATAAATTTTCTATTGCCATTTTCTATCCTTTTAAACGCGCAAGTGCTTCAACAGTAGCACGAACAACAGTGTTTGGATTATTTGAACCGATAGACTTAGTAAGTATATCTTGTATACCTGCAAGCTCTAAAACTGGACGCATTGCTCCACCAGAGATTACACCAGTACCTTCAGATGCTGGTTTAAGTAATACACGGCTCGCATTGAACTTATGCTCAATGTCGTGAGCGATTGTAGTACCTTTGATACTAACTGTTGATAAGTTTTTGAATGCCTCATCTACAGCTTTTTTAATAGCATCAGGAACTTCTTTCGCTTTTCCTGTACCGTAACCGATAGTACCGTTTTTATCACCAACTACAACAAGTGCAGTAAAACGAAATCTACGACCACCTTTTACAACTTTAGTTACACGACCAATATTTACGATCGCCTCTTCAAAATCTTCTCTATTGATTTCCATATTTAACCCCTAGAACTTAATTTCGTTTGCACGAAGTGCGTCACCAAATGCAGCAATTACGCCGTGATACTGGTAACCATTACGATCAAAAACAATCTCAGAGATGTTAGCTTCTTTTAGTTTAGCAGCAAATGCTTCACCAAGAGCGCACGCACCTTCTTTATTTGCTTTTTGATTGATAGCTTTTGAATTCAAAGCGGTTATAGTAGTAGCAGTAACATCATTTACAGCTTGAACACTTATATAACGGTTTGAACGAAATACAGAAACACGAGGAAGTGTAGCACAACCAGATATTTTTGCACGAATACGGCGTTTACGCTTTAAGCGAGACGCTACTTTGTTTTTTAATACTTTTGCATTCATCTAATCATCCTCCTCTATTTAGCAGCAGTTTTACCGGCTTTACGCACGATATGCTCTTCCATATATTTAACACCTTTACCTTTGTAAGGCTCTGGTGGACGGAAACTTCTAATCTCTGCTGCAGCTTGACCAACTAATTGTTTGTCATGACTTTTTAATGTAATTACATTTTTCTCAACACTTGCTTCTAGACCTTCAGGTAAATCATAATTTATATCATGAGAAAAACCAAGTTGAAGATTTAGAACACTACCTTTAACAGCAGCTCTATAACCAACACCATTAATCTCTAATTGTTTAGCAAAACCAGTAGTTAAACCAATAACAATATTTTGAGCTAATGCTCGGTAAGTTCCCCAAAAAGCCCTATGCTCTTTAGCCTCTGATTTTGCAGCGAAAGTTATAATACTACCCTCTACAGAAAAATCAACATTACCTTTAGTATCTAAATCAACACTATTTTTGTCTTTAACAAAAGTAATCACATCACCATTTGTACTAACTGTAATGTTAGCTCCAAAATCTACAGGATTTTTACCTATTCTTGACATAATTCACCCCTACCAAATCGTACACATAACTTCACCACCAATACCAAGCTCATAAGCTTTGTCATTTGGAAGCACACCATGTGAAGTAGAAACTATAATAGTTCCATAGCCGTTTTTGAATCTTTTAATATCTTCTTTACCTTTGTAAACACGTCTACCAGGCTTAGATACTCTTTTCATCTCGTTGATTACACATCTACCGTTGTCATCATACTTTAATGCTACTTTGATAGTTTTTTTAACGCCGTCTTCAACAACATTACAGCTCTCAATATAACCTTTATCAACTAAAATATTTACCATAGCTTCAACACTCTTAGAGTGAACAAGTGTAGTAGTATTTAATTGTCTCATACCAGCATTACGGATTCTTGTTAAAGAATCTGATACTAAATCATTTATCATAAATAATTTCCTTTATTTTGCAAGTTAGATTAGATCCTGAATCAAGTTCAGGATGACAAACCTTCGTCATTCCAAACAACAATTCGTCATTCCAAACTTGATTTGGAATCTAATTTATACTGCTAATTATTAGAAGTTTCTTCTTGGCTTACCAAGAAGACTTTCTAACACCTGGGATTAATCCCTCATTTGCCATTTTTCTAAAACATACACGACAGATACCGAAATCTCTCATTACTGAATGTGGACGACCACAAATTTGACATCTTGTATAGTTACGAACTTTAAACTTTGAACCTCTTGCCGCTTTAGCGATCATTGATTTCTTAGCCATTAGTTACTCCCTTTAGTAAAAGGCATACCCATTTTCTCTAAAAGAGCAAATCCTGCCTTATCTGAATCAGCTGTAGTAACAACTGTAATATTCATACCATGAATTTGCATGATTGAATCATAAGTAATCTCCGGAAAGATTAATTGCTCGGCAAGACCGAAGTTATAGTTACCATGACCATCAAAACCATTTCTAGGAACACCACGGAAATCTTTTACACGAGGAAGAGCGATAGAAACAAGACGATCATAAAAGTTATACATATTTTCACCACGAAGTGTAACACGAATACCAACTGGCATACCTTCACGAACTTTAAAACCTGCAACAGATTTTTTAGCAATTACTGTAGTTGCTTTTTGACCAGCAATAGTAGTAATAGTATCTTCAATGTTTTTAATAAGTTTATTATCTTTCATTGCAAAACCAGCACCAACAGAGATTATTATTTTCTCTAACTTTGGTGTTTGATTAGGATTTTTAATATCTAAATCTTTTTGTAATTCAGCTTTTAAAGCTAAATATTTATCTTTTAAGCGTGCCATTTATTATGCCTCCACTTTACGAACATTTGAAACATCTATTGGCATCTCTTTATTGATATGTCCGCCTTTAGTATTTTCTTCAGTTGGTTTGATAGCTTTTTTAGCAATCTTGCAACCCTCAACGATAACTTTGTTTTTCTTAGGCATTACTGCTAAAACAGTAGCCTTAGTTCCACGGTCATCACCAGCGATAATCTCAACAGTATCGCCTTTTTTGAAATCAAACTTTGCCATTAAACAACCTCCGGTGCGAGAGATACGATTTTCATAAAACCAGAATAACGTACTTCGCGAGCAACAGGGCCGAAAATACGAGTACCAATTGGCTCTCTCTTGTCATCAAGTATAACTGCTGCATTATCATCAAAACGAATAAGAGAACCGTTTTCACGTTGAACCTCTTTTGCTACTCTAACGATTACAGCTTTTACAACTTTACCTTTTTTAACTTTAGCAGTTGGAGTCGCTTTTTTAACAGAAGCAACGATAACATCACCTACTGTTGCATAACGACGCTTAGAACCACCAAGTACCTTAATACACATAATCTCTTTAGCACCTGTATTATCAGCTACATTTAAACGAGTAAAACCTTGAATCATACTACGCTCCTTTTACAACTGTTTTAAGTCTAAAAGATTTAGTCTTAGAAAGTGGACGACATTCAATTGCAATAACTTCATCTCCAACTTTTAGCTCATTGTTCTCATCATGGATAAGATATTTTTTGAACTTTTTAACAACTTTGTGGTAACGAGGGTGCATTACACGACGCTCAACAACCATAGTTGCTGTTTTATCGCCTGCAATTTTTACTACATTACCTTGAATTTCACGTTTATGTGTCATCTTCACTCCTACTTCGCTGCACTGATAGCAGTGTTAATTCTTGCAACATCTTTTTTAGCAACTCTAAGTTCGCTAGTGTTTTGTAATTGCATCATTTGCTTTTTAATTTTTAAAGTAAAAAGCTCAGTTTTTTTCTCTTTTAACATTGCTTCAAGTTCAGCTACAGTTTTGTCTGCTAAATCAGAATATTTCATTGTTCATCTCCGCAGTGATTATTTTTGTTTTGAATGGTAATTTGTGAATAGCAAGAGTTAATGCCTTACGAGCTAACTCATCATTTACACCAGCCATTTCAAAAATTATACGACCAGGTTTGATATTCATAACATACTGATCGATTGGACCTTTACCTTTACCCATACGAACTTCTAAAGGACGTTTAGTAATTGGTTTAGCAGGAAATACACGAATCCAGATCTTACCCTGACGATTAATCGCACGAGTAGCTGTAATACGAGCAGCCTCAATTTGACGAGAGTTAATACGACCAGCTTCAACAGCTTTAATAGCTATATCACCAAATGCTAGTTTATATCCACTACGAGCATAACCACGGTTACGCCCTTTCATCATTTTACGGTATTTTGTTCTTTTTGGCATCAACATAATTATTCAGCCTTTTCGTTATTTTCACGTCTTGGAGCACGTTTACGTGGACGCTCTTTTTTTTCTTCTTTTGCTTCAACTGGAACGCCTTTAGTAAGTACTTCCCCTTTGAATATCCATACTTTAATACCAATAATTCCGTATTGTGTATGAGCTTCAGCAAAACCATAATCGATTTTAGCACGAAGTGTATGCAAAGGGACACGTCCCTCTAAGTACCATTCAGTACGAGCCATCTCTGCCCCACCTAAACGACCACTTACAGATACTTTAATACCTTTAGCCCCAGAACGTTGTGCATTTTGCATAACTTTCTTCATTGCGCGTCTAAATGCAATACGACGCTCAAGTTGAGTAGCAACATTCTCAGCAACAAGTTGACTTGAGATATTAGCTTTTTTCTCTTCTTTAATGTTTACAGATATTGATTTACCAACAAGCTTTTGAAGACTAGTTTTAAGTTTCTCAATGTCCGCACCTTTTTTACCAATAATGATACCAGGGCGAGCTGCAACGATAGTTACACGAAGACGCTTAACAGTTCTTTCTATAATGATGTTAGCAACACCAGCATAGTAAAGTTCTTTTTTCAAATATGTTCTTATCTTGTAATCTTCACCTAAATTAGCCGCAGCTGTTTTAAAATTAGGGAACCAACGGCTCTCCCAGTTACGGTTGATACCAAGACGTAAACCAATAGGATTAACTTTTTGACCCATATTATTTACCCTCTACTTCTACTAAAATATGTGCTGTTGGTTTTCTAATTCCTGAAGCCATTCCACGAGCACGAGGACGGAATCTTTTTAGAACTGGACCATTGTCAACACGACATGATGTTACTGTACAATCTTCAGCTTCACTGCCACTGTTAGCAACTGCAGATGCAATCACTTTAGAGATAATTTTTGCCGCTTTGTTCGGAGTGAATTCTAAAGCAGCCATAGCTTCTTCAGCATTCATACCTTGAACCTCTCTTGCAATAAGACGAGATTTGATAGGTGATACACGGATAAACTTTAATAATGCTCTAGCCATGATTAACCTTTCTTCTGAACAGAGCCCTTATGGCCCTTGAATGTACGAGTTGGTGAAAATTCACCAAGTTTATAACCAATATGATTCTCTGTAATATATACAGGAACAAATTGACGACCATTATGAACATTTAATGTCAAACCAACCATATCAGGAAGAACC
This sequence comes from Sulfurimonas sp., assembly GCA_015487435.1. GTDB lineage: Bacteria > Campylobacterota > Campylobacteria > Campylobacterales > Sulfurimonadaceae > Sulfurimonas. The sequence continues at coordinate 2,942 of WFPU01000300.1, read as the reverse complement.
ATAGATCTTCTTGACCAAGTTTTAATAGGTTTTTTATCGCCAGACTCTTTAGCCTTGAGAATTTTTTTCATTAAATGATCATCTACGAAAGGACCTTTTTTTACTGAACGAGCCATATTATCCTACCCTTTTTGCATTTGGTTTACGACGAGTAATAATTAACTTATCACTAGCTTTTTTACGACGAGTTTTAGCACCCTTAGTTGGTTTACCCCAAGGAGTAACTGGGTGACGACCTGAGTTCGTTTTACCTTCACCACCACCATGTGGGTGATCAATTGGATTCATTGCTGAACCACGAGTTTGAGGACGAATACCTAAGTGACGTTGGCGACCAGCTTTAGCAATAACAATATTACCAAACTCTTCATTTCCAACTAAACCACAAGTAGCTAAACACTCTCCAAGTACTAAACGCATCTCAGAAGAAGGCATACGAAGTGAAACATACTTACCATCACGACCCATAATTTGAGCAGATGTTCCAGCAGCACGACACATTTGTCCACCCTTACCAGTTTTAAGCTCAATATTATGAACAAGTGTACCAACAGGTATGTTCTTTAACTTCATTGTGTTACCAGGTTTAACATCAAGTCCAGCTTCAGCTGACATAATTTTATCACCAACTACTAAACCTTTTGGTTGAAGTATATATCTTTTTTCGCCATCAGCGTAAGTAATAAGAGCAATACGACAGTTGCGGTACGGATCGTACTCGATAGTACTAACTGTACCCTCGATACCAAATTTATTTCTTTTGAAATCAATGATACGGTAAATCTTTTTAGCTCCACCCTCTCTGTGCCGAGAAGTGATACGACCATTAGAATTACGACCAGCATGAACAGGAAGTTTTTTAAGAAGACTTCTTACACTTGCTTTTGCAGTAATATCTGATGAATCAACATTTGTATAAAAACGACGAGACGGAGTTAACGGTCTATAAGTTTTAATTGCCATGTTATACCGCCAAACTTTCTATTTGTGCACCTTCAGGTAACTTAACATAAAACTTTTTAAAGTCGTTTTGTTTACCTTGGATACCACGGAAACGTTTTACTTTTCCCTTTTGATTAAGTGAGTTAATGTTTAATGGAGTTATTCCAAAGTACTCACGAAAAATTTCCTTAAGACCTGTTTTAGTTACACGAGGAGATGTTTGAACAACTAACATTCCATCTTCTTGCATAGCTAGAGTCTTCTCTGTATATAGTATAGATTTAATATCTGTAATATCAGCCATTATTTAGCCTCACTTGTTAAAGTTTCCCATACTGCTTTTTCTATCACAATAGAGCGATAGTTTGCAGCTAAGTATGCGTTTAACTCATTAGATTCGATTACATAAGTTTGAGATAAATTCTCAAAAGCTAAAAATGTAGGCTCATCTAATAAAGATTTTACAAAAAGAGTATCTCTTTGATTTAAAAGTTTAAACATTGCATTTGCATCTTTAGTTTTACCAGATGCTACTTCAATGTTATCTACAATAAATAGAGTACCGTTTTGTGCATGCTCATTTAAAGCAAAGTTTAAAGCTAATTTTTTTTGCTTTTTATTTACTTTTAAATCATAATTACGGTTGTTTTTAGAACCAAATGCCTTACCACCACCTACGAATATAGGAGAACGACGAGAACCAGCACGAGCACGCCCGCCACCTTTTTGAGCCCATGGTTTCTTACCACCACCACGCACTTCACTTCTACCTTTAGTAGTCGCTGTATTTGCACGTTGTGCAGCTTGAGCAGACTTAACATAAAGATATAAGTTATGTGGGTTAATACCAGAGAAAGACTCTGGTAATGCTAACTCAGATGCTTTTTCCATTTTATCATTTAAAACGATTGCGCTCATTATTTAGCTACCTTTACACGACCTAATGTACCGTTAGCTCCTGAAACTGAACCTAAAACCGCAATGATTCTATTTTCAGCATCGTAAGAAACGATCTCATTCTTTACACTGTTTTGTGTATTTCCGTATTGTCCAGGCATTTTCTTACCCTTCATAACACGACCTGGCCATTCAGCCATACCTATTGAACCTGTTCTACGACCAAATCTATGACCGTGAGATGCAGGACCGCCAGAAAAATTCCAACGCTTCATTGCTCCAGAAAAACCGCGACCTTTAGTTGTGAATGTAGATTTAAGTACCTTAGCTTCCGCTAATGGCGTCATATCTATATCTCCAGCTTCAGTATTTGCTACTTCTAAAGTAACCATACGATTAAACTCAGATGAAAGGTTATATTTCTTTTGCTGACCTTCAATTGCTTTATTCATTTTTTTACCGCTTTGGTAAGCTACAATAGCGACATTTTTACCTGTGTCACTTGCGTTAACTTCACATACTTTTGCATCAAGCACTCTTAAAAGAGTAACTGGATGAGTTGGTACAGTGATAGTACGGCTCATACCGATTTTTTCAACAATATATTCCACGACAGCCCCCTACTTATCCATAGAACGTACTTCTACGTCTACTTCTGGTGCAAGATCAAGCTTCATTAATGAATCAACAGTTTCAGGCGTAGCTGAAACGATATCTATCATTCTTGCGTGCATACGAATTTCAAACTGCTCACGAGAACTTTTGTTAACGTGTGGAGATTTTAAAACAGTATATTTACGAATCTTTGTTGGTAAAGGGATTGGACCACGGATAACCGCACCAGTACGCTTTACAGCCTCAACGATTGACGCTACAGATCTATCAAGCACACGATGATCATAAGCTTTCAATTTTAAACGAATTTTTTCCATAAATTTCCTTCTAAAGAACTCGTTAGGTCATGCCTAACTATATTTAGTGAACGCGAATTGTACCCAAACAAACTTAAAATATCAAGGATATAGGGGGTAAAATATGGCATTCTTTTTTATTTACTTCCTTTAAGAAAGGAAATGATATAATTTCATCATGCAATATTTACT
>WFPU01000299.1 GCA_015487435.1 Sulfurimonas sp. | reverse complement strand
TAATAGTTCTTGATTAGTTTCTTTTGCTAAAATAATCATAGCAGTTAATCCATAAGAACCTTTTGTCGATACTATAGCCATATAATTCCTTTTTATAATCAATAGAAGTATAATATTTTTTTTATATTATGTAAAGTATCCCTAGTAATTTACTAGAGATACTTTTATACTATTGAATTCTCTGTATAATTAGCTCTTAGATTCCAAGTCAAGCTTGGAATGACGGAATCAGCGTCACCCTAAACTTGATTTAGGGTCTAGTTTCTAATTAATCAGAGAGTTCTATTTTTTATTTTTAAAATCATAAGTAGCAAACTCATCACTATGAAGTAAATCTTTTAAAAATAGGTTTAATTGTTTTTTTGAACTTTCAAGATACTTTATAAGAATATTCTCAACAACTTCATTAACTTCATTTGGTTTAATTTTTAATTTCATTTTTTCTCCAAATACAGATTTATTACCCTCTAAGTTTCCACCAAGCACAAGGTCAAATCCAGCTATAGTTTCACCATTTTCATCTTTAAATTTTTTCCCAGCAAGTCCAATATCAACTAAGTATGGAAGGGAACATGAATTAGGGCATCCATTTAGTGAGATAGATACAGTCTCATTAAAATCTGGAAATTTTTTATTCAAATAATTTATCAAATCAATAGCTACATTTTTTGTTTCACTAATTCCATACTTACAAAATTTTGCTCCAGTACAAGAGATACTTCTTGCTTTAAATGGATTAGGGTTTGCATCCATCTCTAGTAGACTTAAATCTTTTGCTAAATCATTTGCGTTTTGTGTTGGGACATCAACAACTACAAAATTTTGAGTAGGGGTTACTTTTATAGTTTTAGCACCATGTTTTTGCATAATATCAGCTAAGTTATATAAACCATCACCAGTAATTGTTCCACCATTAATAGCACAACCAACATATGATTCTCCACTTATTTTAGAGTCATGTATTCCGTAGTGTTCTCTTTGTCTATAAGGGGTATATTCTTGAACTATTTCATTCTTTAGTTTAAAATCTAAATACTCATCAAGCTTTTCTTTAAACTTCTCAATTCCCCACTCATCTATTAAGTGACCAAGTCTAGCTTTGTTTCTATTTTCTCTTAAACCAAAGTCTCTATATATCTCAGTTACAGCTTTTGTGGTACTTAAAACTTGCTCTGGTTTAACATATCCAATATGTATAGAAAATTGTTTGTTTGAACCAAGTCCACCACCAACACATACATCAAAAAGAATTTCATTATTTTCAAATTCAACTGCTGTAAATGCTAAATCTTGAATTTCGTGACCCATACAATGTTTAGAACATCCACTAATACCTATTTTATATTTTCTAGGCAAGTTAACTAAACTTTTATTGCCTCCAATATAATCATAAAGCTCTGTAGCAATCTCTGAAACATCATAAATTTCACTTTTATCTACACCAGCTACAGGACATGTAGCTATATTTCTAGGGACATCTCCTGCTGCATAAACTGTAGTAAGACCAACTTGATTTAATCTAAAAAATATTTCAGGTAAATCACGCACTCTTATGTTGTGAAACTGTAAATCTGACCTTGTTGTAAAGGTAGCAGTACCTTTTGCAAAATCTTTTGATATTCCAGCAAGTGCACGCATCTGATCAATATTTATAGAGCCTTTTACTAGCTTGATTCTTGACATAAAATATTGTGTCTCATCATCTGGAGTTAAAGGGTCTTTATTTTGTAAATAAAGCCCATACCACTTAAATCTGTCTATATCTTCAGGATCAACTGCTTTTGAATAGATGGCATATTCATAGATGTTCTCAAGTACATCTAAGCCACTTTTTTCTTCTTTTATTCTAGCAATTCTTTGACCTTTTGATTCTTTCGCCATTATCTAATTCCTATTAAATTTCTTTACAATCCCACTCTGGGAAGTTTTCTCTTACATACTTATTTAGAGCTTTTTCTGCATCTGTATATTCTTTATTTAGCTCATGTTCTTGTGCTGATTCAAAACTCTCAATTATCATACCAGCACCAACTGTAGTATTTGTATACTTGTCTATTATTATAAAACTTCCTGTATATCTGTTGTTATGATAAGAATCAACAGCTATCTCTCTATCTAAATGAAGAGTACATTGAGCGATATCATTTAACTCTAATGAATCAGTTTTAATCTCTTCAAATGTATTTACATCTTTTTTAAATTCTATAGACTTAAATATACCATTAATCACAGATGTTGCTCTTTTGATGATATAGTTTTGGTTAATATGAAGAGGTGCTTCACTCATCCAAACTGTCATAACGCTAAATTTATTTGATACTTCTGGAATAGAATCTGATTTTACAATCATATCTCCACGAGAAATATCTATCTCATCTTCTAGAGTAAGAGTTGTAGCCATAGGCGCAAAAGCTCTCTCTATAGTTTCTATAGTTTCATCTTTCCCCATTGGGCGTAAATCTTTTATCTCATTTGATACAATAGATTTTACAATAGATGTTTTTCTTGATGGAAGAACAGTTATAGCGTCTCCAACTTTTATAGAACCACTAGCAATCGTTCCACAAAAACCTCTAAAGTTTAAGTGTGGTCTATTCACATATTGGACTGGTAATCTAAATGTATCATTTGCTGCCTTTGAAATATCAAGAGAATCAAGTAATTCCATAAGTGGTTTATCTATATACCAAGGTGATTTTGGTGAATTTTTTAAGATATTATCACCATCTAGCGCTGAGATAGGGATATAACTAAAATTAATATCATCATGTGCTAAATTTGGAATAATTGCTTCATACTCCTCTTTAATTTCTTCAAAACGCTCTTGTGAAAAATCAACTAAATCCATCTTATTAATAGCTATAACAAGGTTTTTAATACCTAATAAAGAAGCTATATATGAGTGCCTCTTAGTTTGAGTTAAAACACCAGTTCTTGCATCTATAAGAATAATTGCAATATCAGCAGTTGAAGCACCAGTAGCCATGTTACGAGTATATTGCTCATGACCTGGAGTATCTGCGATAATAAACTTTCTTTTTTCAGTTGAGAAAAATCTATATGCAACGTCAATAGTGATACCTTGTTCGCGCTCTGAAGCAAGACCATCAACTAATAAAGCAAGGTCAATTTTATCACCAGTAGTACCACTTTTTTTAGAATCTTTTTCTATTGCGGCTAATTGATCTTCAAAAATCATTTTTGAATCATAAAGCAATCTACCTATAAGTGTACTTTTACCATCATCAACACTACCACAAGTGATAAATCTACATATTTCTTTGTTCTCATGTTCGTGTAAATACTGCTCAATATCCTGAGCTATTAAATCTGATTGATGTGCCATATTAAAAATATCCTTCTTGTTTTTTCTTTTCCATAGAAGCATCGCTATCACTGTCGATGAGTCTACCTTGTCTCTCACTTGTTGTACAAATTAACATCTCTTGAATAATTTCAGGAAGTGTTGTAGCTTCTGATTCAACTGCACCAGTTAATGGATAACATCCAAGCGTACGAAATCTTACCATCTCTTCTTTTGCAGTATCTGCTAATTCTTTAGGCATGCGATCATCATCTACAAGAATTTTAGTACCCATATATTCAACAACTGGTCTTTTTTTAGAAAAATAAAGATCAGGAATAGGAATACTTTCTAAGTAAATATATTGCCAAATATCTAACTCTGTCCAGTTACTTAAAGGAAAAACTCTAATTGATTCACCTTTTTTATGTCTACCATTGTAAATATTCCAAAGTTCCGGTCTTTGGTTTTTAGGATCCCATCTATGATTTTCATCTCTAAATGAATATATACGCTCTTTTGCACGAGATTTTTCTTCATCTCGTCTAGCTCCACCAAATACTGCATCAAATTTTTGAATATTAAGCATCTGCTTAAGAGCCTCTGTTTTCATGATTTCAGTATGCATTGCAGAACCATGCTCAAAAGGAGAGATGTTTTTTTTAATTCCTTCAGGGTTAGAGTAAACTATAAGTTCCATCCCAACCTCTTTAGCGCGTCTGTCACGAAACTCTATCATCTCTTTAAATTTCCACTTAGTATCAACATGAACTAATGGAATTGGTGGCGATGCTGGATAAAATGCTTTTTGAAGGACATGAAGCATTACTGAGCTATCTTTTCCTACACTATAAAGCATCGCAGGATTTGAAAACTCCGCTATAACTTCTCTCATTATGTGCATTGATTCAGCCTCAAGCTGCTTTAGATGCGTTAATCTATCTTTACTTATTTCCATAAACACTTCTCCTTTATTTTATGTGTAAACCACATTCTTTATGTTCTGGGTTTTCCCACCACCATCTACCACTTCTAACATCTTCACCATCTTTAACTGCTCTAGTACAAGGGGCACATCCAATACTTGGAAAACCCTCATCATGAAGAGAATTATATGGAATTTTGTGTTTTTTTACAAAGTTCCAAACTTCCTTTTCGCTCCATTCAAGTAGAGGATTTACTTTTATAACTTGGTTTACTTCATCAAACTCGATTAGATTTAAATTTTCTCTTGTTACACTTTGAGAGGCACGAAGCCCTGTTACCCAAACATCAAGTCCAGATAAAGCCCTTTGTAAGGGCTCTATTTTTCTAGTAAAACAACATGCTTTTCTATTTTGTATAGACTCATAAAAACCATTTATACCTTGGTCTTTATAAAGTTTTTCTACATCGTTAGTATTTGGAAAAAAAACATTTACTTTAATACCATATTTTAAATTCGTTGCATCCATAACATTATAAGTTTGTGGATGTAATCTACCTGTATCTAGTGTAAATATATTTGCACCTTTATCAATACAAAGCATCATATGTGTTAATACTTGATCTTCTACTCCAAAGCTGCTAGAAAGTGCAACTTTGTCTCCATACCCTTTTAAAAAGTATTCTAAAATTTCTTCTGCACTATAATTATTAAGTTTTTTACTTAACTCACTGGTATTCATGTATCTCCCTATATTTGGTATTCAGGATCTTTTTTAACTATCCCAAATGTTGATTTATTCCATGCTCTCTCATGAACGTAATACAGTATCATTTTTGTAATAAGCTCTATAGAACCAATTACTGCTGCCATACTTAGACTTCCAGTTACAAGATACGAAATAAGCATAGTATCAAGTGTACCAACTGTTCTCCATGATATAGTTTTTACAATACTTCTATAAGGTTTTTCGTACATTTTCACTCCATGTATATTAAGTCTATAAATTTACTCAAGATTAAATCTTAGCCGTATTATATGGTAAATTTATATCATTGTCAAGTAACTTGATTGATTTAGTAGAGATAGAATTATTTTATAGCAAAATGATTTAGGTATGTTTAGCTTTTAGTTTTAAGCATAAAGGATGAAAATAATTATAATTAAAATTTTCATCTTAAATATTGAGGTTCAATTTTCTTTATAAATAGAGATTGAAGGAAATGCAAATTCTAAATTATTTTTCTCTAATATCTCCATCATTTGAAACATTACATCCTGTTTAACTTCTAACCACTCTTGCCATGCAACAGATTTTGAAAAACAGTAAACTAATATGTTTATACTAGAGTCTCCAAACTCATCAAGATAAACAAGAAGGGTCTTTTTTACACCCTCCTCATCATCTTTTGAAGCTACTACTCTGACTTTTTTCTTTAGAGTGGTGTAATCATGTTTTGTATTTTTCGTTGCTATTCCTGGGTGTTTGTCTAGCATATTATAAATCTCATGAACAGCATTTTTAATATCCTCTCGCTTTGCATCATACTTAACTCCAATATGCATTTTAATGCGTCTTCCGAGAGAACGCTTATTCCAGTTCTTAACATCTTGATTTGCCAATATTGAGTTGGGAATAGCTATAATGGCATTATCAAAAGTTCTAAGTTTTGTAACTCTAAGTCCTATCTCTACAACCGTACCTTGATTACCATCTACTTCTATCCAGTCACCTTGAGAAAATACATCACTAAACAATATTGAAAGAGTTCCAAAAAAGTTTGAAAGAGAGTCTTTTGATGCAAGCGCTACTGCTAAACCACCTATTCCAAGTCCTGATATAATAACTGTTAATTCCACTCCCAAAAGGTGTAGCATTACCAATATACCAATAATCCAGATTAAAAAATTTAAGAGTTTTATGGAGACATTAATAACTTCATTCTTGATTTTTTTATCTTCGGTACCAATATCTTTTAGTTTGATATTTACAATTGTATTAATGATAGTAAATATTATAAAAGTGATTAAAAAAGCATAAGTAAGATTAAAGTATATACCTAAACCGTCAATACGGACAAAGTCGTTATAGACATAAAATGTTAACTCTATGTTTATTACAATAAATACTACTTCAAGCAGTTTTCTAATACTATTTAAAATATCTTTT
>WFPU01000298.1 GCA_015487435.1 Sulfurimonas sp. | reverse complement strand
TATAAGAGACAGATTTATTTGTTTTTCGAGAATCGAAAAAATATTATCTTCAAAGTTGCCTGATACAACTTTGCATTTACTAAAATATTGAATATTTTCTTTTAAATCATCATAATACTTTTCTTCAATAAAACAAGCTTCTATATTATTGTTGGCATAAGCATTTTTAGAGTTTAAAATATTTTTTATAACTTTTGCAATCATAATTGGTGAGCCATCTTTTCCATCATTAAACTTACCTTTACCTGCAAAGCAATCAACTATTTCTAAAGGTTTGTTTGTAGCAAGTAATTTAGCACAATATGGAGTCAAGTATCCTGACACAACTTTATCTTTAACTTCTGACCAAGGTTGCTTTTTCTCAAAAAAATTATCTATTGCCATAGTAGTACCCTTTTTTCTTGATACTATCGTATTTCATTAATATAATTAAAAAATATGTCAAATTGCAATGTTTTTTACACATCTTTTAAATACTCTTCATACAACTCAAACAAAAACTCTATTCTCTCTTTATCATTTTTAAATGATTTATTTGTGTAGCATCTGTCTACTGCTTTGTCTAATGCTTGGTGGGCTTTTTTTAGTTTTGGTGGCATGGCTAGGGGGTTGTATAGGTCGGCTAGGGAGCTGTCTTTGAACTCTGTTCTTATGTCTAGTATGTTTTGTGCTTTTTCTTCTACTTGTTTTTTGTTCTTATCGTTTACATCTTTTGGAAATGGGTAGTTGTTATAAACTAATTCATTTGAATATCTGTAATCACTTTTAATTCTTCCACATGTGTATTTTACCCATGTCATGTGCATACTAGAAGTTAAAATACCAAAATCTAAAAAGGTGACATTATCAATTGCCAAACATGAATCACTCGCTATATTATTTGAATTAAAATATCCTAAGATTAAATATTGTCTATTCTCTGAAAAATGTCTAGGGATTAACACAAAATTACTCTTAGGCTGTCTATTCTCTCCAAAAAGCGTAGGAAATTCAGCAAGTTTTTTTGTAGCTTCTCGTGTACTACTTGCTCTTAAGTTCTTAACATTTTCTATGCGTTTTTTCACTAAGGGCATTTCTCTTAAATCATTTGGTGCTAAGTCTTCAAGCCATAAACACCATCTATTTTTACCGTTTAAAAACTCTCTTGCACTCAAAAGAGATTTTATATATTTTTCTGCCAATGGTTCATCAAATATTAATTGCTCTTTTTCTTCATCTGTAAGTAAAAAATTACCTCCATCATTTGGCATACTTCCAAAAGATATATTTGGAACATCACATATTGATTTTCTTCTTTTTTCTACTATTAAATCTTTACCCTCAACCAAATAAGGATTTATATTTTTTACACTCTTTTCAAGTGCCTCTTTTTTTATATCTTCATATTCAAATATTCTTTTATTTTCACTGTCAAAATTAGCAAAGCCAACTATCACTACATGAACAGCCGCATTTGATTTAGCTTCGTTACTCCAGTTAAAAGTTTGATGTGCAAAGTGAATCTTGATTTTATAGTTATTAAATAACTCTTTCCAAAGTATCCCTACTTGTTCGCCTTGCGATATAGAGTTAGTTGAGACAAAAGCAACTTTTATATTTGTGCCTTGGATTAACTGAGAAGCTTTTATATACCAAGCTGTCACATAGTCAAGAACACCAGCACCTTTAACTTTTTCAAAGATAGCTTTCATATCTTCTTTTTGCTCTTTATTTTGTAACTGTTTACCTATAAACGGAGGATTACCAAGTATAAAAGAGAGTTTATCCTTACTTACAACCTCTTCCCAATCTATTTGAAGTGAATTTCCATGAACAATATTTGCAGATTTTTTAAGCGGTAGCCTTACAAAATACTGTCCAAAATACTCGCTTATCATCATATTCATCTGATGATCTATGAGCCACATAGCTACTTGTGCTATTTGAGCAGGGAATTCTTCTACTTCTATGCCATGAAACTTGTCAACATCACACCAAACTATGGCATCTATATCTAAAACACTTTGGGTATGTAAAATCTTTAAAATCTCAAATTCTAGTTTTCTCAGTTCTCTATATGCAAGTATAAGAAAATTTCCACTTCCGCAAGCAGGGTCAAAAAAGTTTAAAGTTGATAGCTCTTTATGAAACTCTTGAAGCTTCTTTTTGTTTTTCTTTATTTTGCCAAATCTTACATGAAGCTCATCTAAAAACAATGGTTTTATAAGCTTTAAAATATTTGTTTCACTTGTATAGTGAGCACCTAAGTTTCTTCTATGCGTTTTATCCATTATCGACTGAAACAGTGAACCAAAAATAGCAGGGCTTATCTTACTCCAGTCTATGTAACAACACTCCAAAAGTGTTTCTCTCATCTTAGAGTCAAATGCTACTATGGGCAAGAACTCTTCAAAAAGTTTTCCATTTACATAAGGAAATGCAGAGAGACTTTCATCTCTTGTTTTTAATCTTTTATCTTCATTAGTATTTAAAACCTGAAAAAGTTCAGCTAGTTTTGCACCTACATCACTTCCATCTTCATTTGTTCTGTTTTCTATAAACTCTGTAAATATTCTTTTATCAAAGATAGCCGTATCTTCTGCAAAAAGTAAAAACAGAAGCCTAACTAAGAAGTGTTCTAGTGGATGCCCATCATAACCTATCTCTTTTAACTCATCATGCAGTTTACCCATAAGGAGAGCCGCTTTTATGTTTACAGGGTCTTCTGGTTGAAGTTTTTGTTTTGTATATCCAGCTATAAAGCCAAAAAGATTTACATTTTTATAGAGTTCATTAATGTTAAATTCGTGTGTAGTATTTTCTTCTAAGTCGTATAATCTAAAAATATCAAAATCAGATACTAGGATGTATTTTGGAAGTTCTGCCTCTTTTAATCCAGGGAAATAGTCAAGTGCTTGAGTGTAAGCTTTATCAAGGTCTTTACCTTTTGATTTGTGTTCAACAAGAAGAGTACCTTTCCAAAAAAGGTCAATCCGCCCTCTTTTGTCGCCAAGCTTTTTAACAGGTTCTTCAAATGAAGCTACCCTTTTTCTACTTATGCCAAAGATGTTAAAAAAATCATTCCAAAAGCTTTGTGATTCAGCGTGTTCTCTTGATTCATCTTCCCAATCTTTGGAAAAATTAATAGATCTACTTTTAATCTCATTCCAACTAAGTGCCATTTATATCCTTGAAATAACTAGATTTCGTATCAAATACGGAATGACGGCGTAGGTCTAAAAAAACTACTACCACTACCACTAAAATAGTAACTATCTTTATGGTGCTGTTGTAGCTCTTTGTACTCTTTTAATGCTGGTGCAAACAGATCATTTGCTTCTTTTGGCGAAAAAGAATCTAAAATATCTAAACTCTTAGTTTGTTTTAATCTCTGAACCTCAGAATGTGGGATTGGATTGTAAAAATTTTCTCTGTATGATATATAAACTTTTGGAGTTGAAATTTCTATATCTGGTGTATATATATCAAAATCGCACAAAGGCTCTTTAAACTCCTCTACTATCTCGCCAATTCCACTTACATTAGCGCTGTTATATCCATATATAAAAAATGGCACATCAGCACCAACTTTCAATCCAATTGTTGCAAGTTCTTTTAAAGAGAGTTCTAAATGTAGTACTTCATTACACATTTTCAAGTAAGTTGCCGCATCACTACTTCCACCACCAAGTCCTGCAAAAGCTGGAATGTTTTTAACTACTTTTATAGCATATCTTTTCATAAGGTCTTTAAGCGATTCACTTCTTGTGTGTTCTAATAAATAAATATATGCTTTGTAGATTGTATTTTGTTCAGTTGTACATGAAAAATTACCTATAATTTCAAAACTTTCATACTTTTTTGGCTCAAATGATAACTCATCATACAAATTATTAACTCTCATAAAACGAGAAATTAGCTCATGATAATCTTCTCTAAGTCCTGTTATTTTTAAAAAAATATTAACTTTAGCATAAGCCTTATATATCTTCATAAGTTATTTTTTTATAATTGCGCTTAGTTGTGATAATGAACTAGAATCAACACCTTTTGATGCTGCTATATTTAAGTCTTTAACATCCTCTAAAAGCTCATTTCTTATGATTGAAACCTCTCTTGGTGCATCAATTCCTAGCTTAACAACACCCTTTTCAACTGATATAACTTTTATAGTTATGTTCTCGTCTATCACGATTGATTCATCAAGTTTTCTTGCTAATACTAACATACACTTACCTTATTGAGCTCATATTTTATACTATTGTTTTGTATACTTATTATAGATATTGTATCGCCTGAATCTATCCAATAATATCCACCTTTTCTTATCTCTAAATCTTCTAAAGCAAGAACTCTTCCATATTTCAAATTTTGCTGATCTCCATGGTAAAAATTCTGTTTTATATTTAGTGATTTTTTAATATCTAGCTGTTTTTCCCCATCAAAAAAGAACTTCCCCTCATTTAATCTCTCCAAAGCACTCAAACTTCCAAACTCCACTCCAAGTCTATGAGCTATTATTCGACCTAGTGAGCGAATATATGTCCCCTCTGATACAGTAGCTTCAAAAGTTACAAAAGGGTGACAATAATTTATCAACTTAGCTTCATAAATTGTTGAACTTATCTTATTTAACTCAAACTTTATACCAGCTCTTGCTAAATCATAAGCTCGTTTTCCATCTATACGCTTTGCACTAAAAATAGGTGGTTCATACTCTAGATTCCCCTCTAATGATTTAACAGTTTTTTCTATCTTGTCATCTAAAAATTCATCAATAATATCTACATTTTCAATCATCTCGGTATCAAGAGAATCACTCTTAGCACCTAACCAAAGCGTAGCACGATATTTTTTTGGAGTTTTTGCTAAAAAACGGAATAGTTTTGTATGACTTCCCATCCCAATTAAAAGCGCACCTTGTGCAAATGGGTCTAATGTTCCTGAAAAGCCAGCTTTTTTTTCACCATATTTTCTTTTTAATCTACTTAAAAAAAAATTAGAGCTTATCCCTGTTGGTTTATATGCTACAAACAGACGATTCATAGTCGTTCTACGAAAGATGCCAATATATCTTTTTTGGTACCTGCAAAATTTATATTGAGTTTAAACTCTTTACCAGATTTACTAATACCTATTACTCTACCTGTCCCAAAGATTTTATGACGAACTAAGTCACCTTTTTTAAATGCTGTATTTTTCACAACTTTTAAGGAGCCTTGGCACAATCCTGCTTCATTAAAAAATCTTGATTTTTCTAAATCGCTTCTGCGCCCCTTATAAAATCTACTTGCTGCATGAGAAAGGGTTAAAGTGTCTTTTGCTCGAGTAAAAGATACATATCCTAAGCGACGCTCCTCTTCTAAATCACTTCCATCACCAACAAGTGGTAAAAAGCCCTCCTCTAGTCCAACAATAAAGATATGGTCAAATTCTAAACCTTTAGACGCATGTATACTCATCATATATATACTATCGCCCTCAACTTGATCTTGCTCACTTTGAAGTGTTAGCTCATTTAAAAATTCATCTAATCCCGATTCTGGATTTTTAGTTATAAAATCACGAAACAGTGCATAAAATTCATCCATATTTAAAATTCTATCTGATTCATCTACTTGACCTTTATATATATCTTTTAGATGAAAAGTCTCTTCCAAAACATCTATAAAATTATATGTAGATTCTTTTACTTCTTTTGCAACTCTTTGTATATCTTTTATGAATTGCTTTAAAGTTTTAGCATTTTTCTTTCTAACCAATACTTCTAAGTCTGCAATTTTTGTTGATTTTACAAAATCAAAAATTGATTTTTCAGCAGCGAGTGCAGCGAGTTCTATCTTATCTACACTTGCTTTTCCTAAACCACGCTTTGGCTTATTTACAATGCGTTTAAATGAAAAATCATCATGAAAATTTGTAATGACCCTAATGTAGCTTATTAAATCTTTAACCTCAGCTCTATCATAAAATCTTTGTCCACCAACAAGTTTATAGTTAATTCCAGATCTATTTAGACCATCTTCAATTGAACGAGATAACACATTTACGCGATAAAGTACGGCAATGTCTTGTGCCCTCACTCCCGAGTCCATCAACTTTGTAATTTTTTGTGCTATTTTTCTTGATTCTTCATTTTCATCCTGAGAATTTAGAGTAACTACTGCTTCTCCACTTCCACGAGTAGGGATAAGTTTTTTCTCAAGACGAGAGCGGTTATGCTCTATAAGTGCATTTGCTACTTTTAAGATTGGTTCACGAGAACGATAATTATTTTGAAGTTTAAATATTTTAGTCCCTTCAAAATCTTTATCAAACTCCATAATATTTCGAATATGGGCTCCACGCCAACCATAAATACTTTGATCATCATCACCAACAACACAAATATTTTTATGAGTTGAACATAATTTTTGAAGTAGTTTTAGTTGAAGTTCATTAGTATCTTGATACTCATCTATCATTATGTATTGATATTTTTGGGATGTAGTTTTTGCTAGATCTGGGTTTTGCTCTAGCAGTTTATATGTGAGTGCTATCAAGTCATCAAAATCAACTAGATTATTTTCATGAAGATAGGTTTCATACTCTTCATATACTTTAGCTATTTGTTGATAATTAAAAATTTCAGCTTGTTTATAAGCATCATCTGGCGTTAAAAGAGAGTTTTTATATCTAGAAATTTCACTTGCTATTAATGGAGTTGGAATTTCTGAATTTATTTTTTTTATTATACGCTTTTTATCATCAGTATCTATTACAACAAAATTGTTTTTTCTATCCATCAAATGAATATTAAATTTTAAAAATAAAAGTCCAAACTTATGAAATGTACAAAGCAACGGTGGATACCCTTCTTTTTGCATCATAGTACTTGCTCGCTCGCGCATCTCTTTTGCAGCTTTATTTGTAAAAGTAAGTGTAAGTGTATTTGAAGCTGGAATACCAACTCCCTCTATAAGATAAACCAAACGAGATACTATTGTTGTTGTTTTCCCACTTCCTGCCCCTGCTAAAATTAAGACAGGACCCTCAGTTTGCTTGACAGCTTCACTCTGCTCATCATTCAATTTTGCAAATATTTTTTCCATTACTCCACTTACCTTACTTGGTATTTTTTAATGTTTATTCATTATAGCAAAAATAATCTAAATTATTACAAAACTATTGCTTTAGTTATAATTTTGAGTTATAATATTTTTATTACTTAAACTTATAGGAATTATTATGTTAAAAGATTTTGCTAAATTGCAAACATTTCTAATGGTAACAAAAGAGAGAAGTTTTTCTAAAGCATCCGCTAAACTAGGAATATCTCAACCAGCAGTTACTCAACAAATTAAATTTATAGAAGATTACTTAGATACTAAGATTGTTCAAAGAAAAAAAAATGGTATCCTTTTAACGAAAGAGGGCGAAGATCTTTATCGAATTGCTAAAAGACTTGAAAAAGCTATTGAAAACAGTGAAAAAGACTTAATAAACATTATCAACAAAGAGTTTACATTTGTCATAGGCTCATCAAATGCAATTGGAAATTATGTGCTTCCAAACTATTTAAGCGAAATTAAAAAGAGAATATCTAACGAAGTTCATATGAATGTAGATAAATCATGTAGAATAATTGATGCAATTGAAAATAAAAAAATCGATTTAGCACTTATCGAGTCACCCGTATTTAGAGATGACATCATTTACAGAGAATGGATTGCAGATGAACTTATATTTTTTTCAAACCAACCAATAAAAAAATATCTCAATGCCGATGACTTATTAGAGTTTAATTGGATTTGTAGAGATGAAGCTTCACACACTAGAAAGATAGTTTCTGAAGTATTTGAAGAGATTGGTGTTCAATGTAATAACTTCAATGTACTTAGTGTTATGGAGAGTCCAACTGCTATAAAAGAGGCTATTTTACACTCTGATAAAAACGCTGTAAAACCACTTGTTTCTGTTATGAGTCGTTATGTTATTAAAAATGAAGTAGCTAATGGTCAACTTTTTGAAGCTAGAATAAAAAACTACAAGTTAGAGCGTAATTTTTATATAGCTTACTCAAAAGAACGCAAACATGATGCGTTTGTTGATAATGTTGTAAATTATCTTTTATCTTTAAATAAAGTATAGTTTAAAGGTATATTGAGTTAAATTTTTATCAATTTTGGCTAAACTTTATTAAACTACTTAACCTGGATTCTGAATCAAGTTCAGAATGACGAAAGTTCGAGCATATAGTCATTTCATGCTTAATTCAGAATCTAGTTTTATTGGTTATGCAAGAAGTTTATTTTATAAAGTTTGCTCGTCATAGGAGTTTACACTACTTTAGAGTAAATCTTTTTCTTTTTCGGCTAAATATTATGAAATAATATTTGCTCGTCAAAGAGATTTACACTACTTTAAAAACTTTGAATTCTCTGGGTTTGCTAAAAATGAATTCATAGAATTTTTTACCCCTTCATTTTTGTTTTCGTTCATAATCTCTTTTCTCTTTTTATTATATAGTGCTAAATTTATTAAAACTGGTGTCTCTTCTATTATAATTTGCATAATACTAAGTAATGGTACTGTTACTAATGAGCCAAAATTATCTGTTCCAAATCCAGCTTCAAAAACTAAGTAATCACCGTCTAATTGTGCTGTTTCAAAAGTATATCCAGCTAAAAAGAAAAGTGTCATTTGGTGAAATTGTTTCTTAATATTTTCTGGAAGTTCTGGAGAAAATTCAACATCATCAATTTTGCATAATACCCCAAAATTTTGCTCTTTAGAGAAAAAATGCAAAATCATATTTTGCATATTTTTTTGCATCACATTTGCAAAATCTGAATCTTTGATTATGTTATCTAACAAAAAATATCCTTTATGTTGTAATTTTGTATTATATCAAAATCTACCATAGCATTTAATAGTGCAATTTTTGTAAAGTTTTTTATATCACTTACTTTGATACCTGATTCTATAATCTTACCCTCATTCAAATATCTAGCTCTCGTAGTACCTTTTAAAAGTGGAAATTTTGGTGTTTTCCATATACCATCAAAAAGCGCTACATTTGCGATAGATGTATCTGTTATAAAACCATTCTTTACTATAAGTATATCATCACAATCTCCTCGCAAGGAAAAAAGACTGTTTATATTATTACGCTCTGAGTATTTATAAGAGTAATCTATTTCATCATCATATACAAGTTTCAAAGATCTAATCTCTCTTTTTTTATACTCTATATATTCTACATCTATAATTTTATGTTGATTATATATCAAACGACAACGATATAAACCTTTTTTTGGGGCATCTAAATAGGTCTCTAATTTTTGTATATTTTTAACGTTAAACGAATTTAATACACATTCATATCTATTTTGATGATATGATAGATGATAATATATCCCATCTTCCACCTTTATAGTTTCTAAAAATTCATTCTTCATTAAAAAGTGATGTACTTAAATATCTCTCACCTGTATCACAAAGAATTGTAACAATTGTTTTACCTTGAAATTCAGGTCTTGAAGCTACTTGAATAGCTGCACTAACATTTGCCCCAGCAGAATAACCAACTATCAAGCCCTCTTCTTTTGCTAACATTTTAGTTATTTTTATGGCATCCTCATTAGTAACTTGAATAACTTCTGAATAAACTGAAGTATCAAGTATTTTAGGTACAAAACCTGCTCCAATACCTTGAATTTTATGTGGACCAGGTTTACCACCAGATAATATGGCTGAATCTGTAGGTTCAACTGCAAATACAGCAATATTTTGAATCTCTTTATTTAATACACGAGCAGTACCACTAAGAGTGCCTCCTGTACCAACAGCTGCAACAAAAGCATCCAGCTCTCCATCAGTATCACTAAGTATCTCTTTTGCTGTAGTTAATTCATGTATCTCTGAGTTTGCTTCATTTTCAAATTGCTGAAGGATTATTGAATTTTTAGTTAAAGTTTTTATCTCTTTAGCTTTTGCAATTGATCCATTCATACCTTTTGCAGCGGGGGTTAATACTAATTTAGCACCTAACGCTTTTAAAAGATTTCTTCTTTCAATACTCATAGAGTCAGGCATAGTTAATATCAACTTCAACTTTAAAGCTGCACACTGCGAGGCTAATGCTATACCTGTATTGCCACTAGTTGGTTCTATTATTGTAGTATCCTTGTCGATAAGACCGTTTTCTTGAGCGCGTCTTATCATATTAAAACCAAGTCTATCTTTTACAGAACTTGTCGGATTCATGAATTCACACTTTCCAAGAATAGTAGCACCACTCAATTTTGACGGCATATTTAATTTAACTAATGGTGTATTTCCAATTAACTCAGTTACATCTTTTGCAATATTACTCATAACAATAGCTCCTATTGGACATATTTTAGCTAAAAAAGTCTTTATAAACTACTAGATGGCTTACCCAAATAATAACCTTGCCCATAATCTATACCTATTGACTCAGTTTTATCATATATCTCTTTTGAAGAGACATATTCACCAATTACTGTTATATCATTTTTTGTAGCAAAGTCAACAATTGCTTCAACAACATTACAAAGCTTTTTATCTAAATGAATTTTATTTATTAAACTACCATCTATTTTAATAAAATCAGCATTTAATCTTGTTAAATATTCAAAATTACTATACCCTGTTCCAAAATCATCAATAGCTATTCTCATCCCACACTCTTTAGCTCTATGGATAAAAATATTCATCTCTTCATAGAGGTCTATACCCTCTGATTCTACAAGCTCAAC
>WFPU01000297.1 GCA_015487435.1 Sulfurimonas sp. | reverse complement strand
ATATTGATAACATTTATCATAATCAATTAAATTAAATTACAAGGAAAGATATGAAATTATCTAAAACAACTTTAAGTATTGCAACTACATTACTATTATCTACAAGTCTAAGTGCTGATGCTTTATCTGATGTACAAGCTGAAGTAGCAGAGTTAAAAGCTCAAACACAAACTTTAATAGATGAAGTAAGTAATCTACAAACTGGGTTTGAATACACTACTGCTGATGCAAACAAAAAACATAGTGGTTTAGGTGCGTCAGCATCAAAAGTATACTTCTCTAAATCTCCCCTCAGCATTGGTGGTTATGGAAATATAGATTATTATCGTAATTCAAATGAAAATGGTGCAAATACAGACAACATAGATGTATACAGATTTATCCCATATATTGGTTATAGATTTACCGATAATCTTATCTTAAATGTTGAATTAGAGTTTGAACATGGTGGTGTTCAAGATGGTGCAACTGGTGATGGTTATGTGATTATAGAGTTTATGTACCTAGACTTTTTGCTTAATGAAAAGTACAATATAAGAGTTGGTAATATGTTAGTACCAATGGGTTTAATAAATGAAAAACATGAACCAACTGTATTTACTACTGTTCAAAGACCAAACACATCAAAAAAACTAATTCCGTCAACTTGGCACGAAAATGGTATCATGGCTTATGGACAATTAACAGATGATCTATCTTATCACTTAGGTGCTTTTTCTGCTTTACAACTAGGTAGAGGTATTGGTAAAGGTAATGATTGGTTGAGAAAAAGTCGTGCTGGTTCTTTCAGAATTGATGAGACTAGTGAAAGGTTAGGTCTAGGTGTTATAGCAAGAGTTGACTACACTGGCATAAATGGATTATTTGTAGGTGCATCTACTTATGTAGATTCAAACTTAGTTATGGGTGATGTACATTTTGATTATAACTTAGATGCTTTTAGAACTTATGGTGTTTACACTCAAACAAATCGCTCTGAATCTATTAGTGGTGAACCAGAAAGAGCAAAAGGTGGTTTTATAAATCTTAGTTATGACCTATCAACATTAACAAAATATCAAGATAAAACACCTATTTTTGTTCAGTATGAAACAGTTTCTGCTCAAGATAAAGTAACTGGTGGTGCATCTGTGGATTCTACGGATACCATAACTTTAGGTATCAATTATTTTCCACATGAGCAAGTTGTTCTTAAAGCTGATTATGCAATGCAAAAAGATAACTCTCTTGCTTCAAATGTTGATGAGACAAATATTTTCAGTCTCTCTATGGGCTTTATTTTTTAAATACTACATAATTTTACTAAATTCTATTTTAGTGCTTCATTTCTCTCCTGTTTTGAAGCACTTTTCATTAACTACATTGACAAATAGGCAATAATTTTATACAATCGAAAAAAAAATAAAAAGATAAAAATATGAAAAAAATAATTTTATATATACTAATATTTTCTTTACCTCTAAGCGCTAAAATGCTTATGTCTCCCATAGATGCAATGAAGCAAAGTTTTGGAGAAAAAAGCGAAATTAGCAAAAAAAATATTCTTGTTAGTAAATCTCAAATAAAAATAATTGAGCAAAATGCAAAAACAAAAACTACAACTAAAATATTTAGAGTTTTTAAAGCTAAAATAGATGATGAAATTTTAGGTTATGGAATAATTCTAAAAAGAAAAATTCGTTCAAAAAATGCTGTAATTCTTTATATAATTTCTAAAGATGAGATATTAAAAAGTATAAAAATAATTGCTTTTAATGAACCAATAGAATATATACCACAAAAAACTTGGATAAAACAATTTGAAAAAATACCAACAAATAAAATGTTGAGAGTATCAAAAGATATTCCAACAATAACGGGTGCTACTATGAGTGCAAGAAGTATTGTTGATGCTTCAAGAATAGTATTTGCTTTTTATGAAGAAATAATTAAAAAAGATAAGCAGTGAAATTTACTCTTATAGATAATATTCAAACTGATAAAGCAATGAGTCTTATATTAAAAGGCTTTTTAGTGTTTATTTTTATTTTTTTAATCTCTGATATTTTAGTTATGCAGTCTAGCTTTGGAATCACACAAGAGAGTGTAAACACCTCTTTATTTGGTAATGAAGATGAGTATAT
>WFPU01000296.1 GCA_015487435.1 Sulfurimonas sp. | reverse complement strand
TATGTTTGATATAAATAAAGTCGATAGAAAAGTAGAACTTTTTATTTTTGATATTTATATTGCAATTTTAAAAATTGATAAAGTTACTTCTGAATTTAATAATGTTGAAGATTTATTTCATAGCTTCACTGATTGGGATAGTGTAATTCGAGAGTTTGAAATTATTGGAGAAGCTACGAAGTATTTGTTAAGAGATAAATTATTAGAAAAACAATACCAAGAGATTGTAGATTTTAGAAATCAAATCACTCATGAATACTTTGGAATTAGTAGAGATATAATTTGGTTTATAGTTCATCATGACTTGAAAGACTTTGGGAATGTTATTTTGGAGCTAATAAATAAAATTGAACCAAACTTAAAACAAGAGTTAATAGAATCATTTATAGAAGATAATATATATTTAGATTTTATAGTTGATAGCCTTAAAGATTTGAATAATGACTAAAAGAAGTAAAATATATATAGCTGGACACAATGGACTTGTTGGTTCAGCAATAGTTAAAAACCTAAAAGAAAAAGGTTATACTAATTTAATATATAGAACTCATAAAGAGTTAGACTTACTAAATCAAATAGCAGTAGAAAGTTTTTTTAAAGAAGAAAAACCTGAATATGTAATACTTGCAGCTGCAAAAGTTGGTGGAATAGTTGCTAACAATACTTATAGGGCTGATTTTATATATGAAAATTTACAGATTCAAAACAATGTAATTCACCAAAGTTATAAACATAAGGTAAAAAAACTATTGTTTTTAGGAAGTACATGTATCTACCCTAAAGATGCGCCACAACCTATGAGTGAAGATAGTCTACTTACATCAGAATTAGAATACACAAATGAACCTTATGCAATAGCAAAAATAGCAGGTATAAAAATGTGTGAGAGCTACAATATTCAATATGGAACTAATTTTATAAGTGTAATGCCAACAAACTTATATGGACCAAATGATAATTTTGACTTAGAAACATCACATGTACTACCAGCACTTTTAAGAAAAATGCATGAAGCAAAAATAAATAACACTTCACAAGTAGAAATTTGGGGGAGTGGAAAGCCAAGAAGAGAATTTTTATACTCAGAAGATATGGCAGATGCCTGTGTATTCATAATGGAAAATAGAGATTTCAAAGATATCGTTTCATCCCGTCATTCTCAACAATCTCGTCATTCTGAAATTGATTCAGAATCTAACCAAGAAATAAAAAACACCCACATAAACATAGGTACAGGCGTAGACATCTCTATAAAAGAGTTGGCAGAAACTATTAAAGATATAGTTGGCTTTAAAGGCAAGTTGTATTTTAATGATACAAAACCAGATGGTACAATGATAAAATTAACTAACCCTTCAAAATTAAATGAACTTGGTTGGAAATATAAAGTTGAATTAATTGATGGAATAAAAATTATGTATGATTGGTATTTAAAGGAAAACATAAAATGAAAGTATTATTATTAGCAGGTGGATTTGGGACAAGATTAAGCGAAGAGACAGATGTAAGACCTAAACCGATGGTTGAGATAGGTGGTAAACCTATTTTATGGCATATAATGAAAACATACTCTAAATACGGATTTAATGATTTTGTAATTCTTCTTGGATACAAAGGTTACTTTATAAAAGAGTATTTTGCAAATTATTTTTTACATCAAAGTGATGTAACTATTGATATGCAAAATGGGAAGATGGAAGTGCTTAATAACTCTAGTGAACCATGGAAAGTTACATTACTTGATACAGGTCTAAATAGTATGACAGGTGGAAGAGTAAAAAGAGCTCAAGAGTTTGTAGGTGATGAGCCATTTATGCTAACTTATGGGGATGGTGTTTCTGATATAAACATAGAAAAATTAGTTAAATTTCATAAATCCCATGGAAAAGCTATGACAATGACATCCGCTCAACCAGATGGAAGATTTGGAGCTTTAAATATAACAGAGGATAATAAAGTTACAAATTTTTTAGAAAAGCCAAAAGGTGATGGCGGTTGGATAAATGCAGGTTTCTTTGTTTGTGAACCTAAAGTATTTGATTATATAACTGAAGGTGATAGTACAGTTTTTGAGAAAAAGCCACTTCAAAATCTTGCAAAAGATGGTGAGATATTTACTTTTAAACATGAAGGTTTTTGGAAACCAATGGACTCTTTAAAAGATAAAAATGATTTAAATAAACTTTGGAATAATAATCTGGCACCTTGGAAGGTATGGTAATGCAAAATTTATTTGCAGGAATCTATAAAAACAAAACTGTACTTGTCACAGGTCATACAGGGTTTAAAGGCTCTTGGCTTGTTTATTGGTTAAAGCAGATGGGTGCAAATGTTATAGGTTATTCACTTGAAGCACCTACAAATCCAAATCATATAGAGTTATTAAACTTAGATATAACATCAATTATAGGTGATATTAGAGATTTAGAAAAATTAAATATAATATTTGAAAAATATAAACCAGATATAGTATTTCACCTTGCAGCACAGCCCCTTGTGAGACTCTCTTATGAAAATCCTATAGAAACATATGAAACAAATGTGATTGGTACTCTAATAGTTTTTGAAGCTTGTAAAAAAGCAAATGTAAAAGCAATAGTAAATATCACAAGTGATAAAGCTTATGAAAACAGAGAATGGATATGGGGATATAGAGAGAATGATCCTATGGGTGGATATGATCCTTATAGTTCAAGTAAAGGTTGTGCAGATATATTAGCTAACTCTTATAGAAATTCATATTTCAATTTAAATGATTACAAAAAAACTCACAATACTTTACTAGCTAGTTGTAGAGCAGGAAATGTCATAGGTGGTGGTGATTGGGCTCAAGATAGACTTATGACTGATGTTATACTTTCAGTTTCACAAGATAAAAAAGTAAGTATAAGAAATCCATATGCTACACGACCTTGGCAACATGTATTAGAACCGTTAAGTGGATATTTAAATATTGGACAAAAACTTCTTGAAGAAAAAGTAAAATTTGCAGATGCTTGGAATTTCGGTCCTTCAGATGAAAGGAGTGTCTCAGTTGAGGAAGTAGTGAAAAATGTAAAAAAATATTGGGATAAAATTGATTATTATATAAACAGAGATCCAAATCAATTACACGAAGCAAATTTACTGAAGCTTGATTGTTCAAAAGCACATATTATTTTAAAATGGAAAGATGTCTGGGATAGTAATACAACTTTTCTTAAAACTGTTAATTGGTATAAGTCATATTATGAAGAAGAAATTATTTTAACTTCACAAGATTTAGAAAATTATATTAACGATGCAAAATCTAAAAAACTAGAGTGGACTAACTAAATATGACTATTTTATTGACAGGGGCTACAGGCTTTTTAGGTAGTTATCTTTTAAAATCAATGGTTGAATCTGGTCATCAAGTCATAGCTTTAAAAAGAGCAACATCTGATATTTATAGAGTACAAGACTATTTAGAGAGGATGAGATTTTATAATATTGACCAAATAAATATATCAGAACTGTTTATAAAAAATAAAATCGATATAGTAATTCATACAGTAACAGACTATGGACGAAAAGATACAAAACTATCTTTAGTCGTAAATGCAAATGTTATGTTTGGATTACAACTCTTAGAAGAATCTGTAATTAATGGAGTGCAAGTATTTATTAATACTGATACATTACTTGAAAGAAATATCAATGTATATGCACTTTCTAAAGCACAGTTTGTTGATTGGATGCAGTTTTTATCCAAGGATACTACAAAGATGGTCAATATAAAAATTGAGCATATGTATGGAGTTTTAGATGATGACTATAAGTTTATCTATTGGCTTGTTAATCAGCTCAAACAGAATGTACAATCAGTGAACTTAACAAGTGGAATCCAAAAAAGAGACTTTATCTATATTGATGATATTGTAACTGCATATGAAGTTATTATAGATAATATTGATACTTTATCAAATTATGAAGAGTTTGAATTAGGTTGTGGCAAAGCAGTAGAGGTAAAAACTTTTATAGAGACTCTCTATAAAGAGTTGTCCAAAAATCAAAAAATAGAGACAGAGTTAAACTTTGGAGCTATAAAGTATAGAGATGGTGAAAATATGTGCATGCAAGCTGATATTTTAAAACTCAAAGCACTCGGCTGGAAACCAAAAATCTCAATGGAAGATGGAATTAAAAGAATAATCAATGGAGAAAAATACAATGACTAAACAAGAAGAACTAAAACAAGAGATACTTCAGAAAACAAAAGAGTATTATGAGTTAATTCATAAACCACAACAAACAAAAGAGTTTATTGATGGTGAGAGTAGAGTAAACTATGCTGGAAGAGTATTCGATGAAGTAGAGATACAGTATCTTGTAGATAGTTCACTTGACTTTTGGCTTACATATGGAGATTATTCTAAAAAATTTGAAAAAGAGTTGGCAAAATTTTTAAATGTTAGATGGACTTTTTTGGTAAATAGTGGAAGTTCTGCAAATCTTCTTGCTTTTTATACATTGACATCTCCTTCACTAAAAGAGAGACAAATCAAAAGAGGTGATGAAGTTATAACTGTTGCGGCATGTTTTCCTACAACAATAGCCCCTATAGTTCAGTATGGTGCAGTTCCAGTTTTCGTAGATATGGAACTAGCACATGTAAATATAGATGTAACTCAACTTGAAAAGGCACTTAGTCCTAAAACAAAAGCTATTATGATAGCTCACACTCTTGGAAATCCATTTGACATAAAAACTGTAAAAGAGTTTTGTAACAAACATAATCTTTGGCTTATAGAAGATAATTGTGATGCACTAGGAAGTATATACGATGGCAAACCAACTGGAACTTGGGGAGATATAGGAACATCTAGTTTTTATCCTCCTCACCATATGACTATGGGTGAAGGTGGAGCAACTTATACGGATAATCCACTTCTTCAAAAAATCATGCTTAGTATGAGAGACTGGGGAAGGGATTGTTGGTGTGAGAGTGGAGTTGATAATACTTGTGAATCTAGATTTTCTAAAAGTTTTGGCTCTTTGCCAAAAGGATATGATCATAAATATGTTTACTCTCACTTCGGATTTAATCTAAAAGTATCTGATATGCAAGCAGCAGTTGGAGTAGCTCAGCTTGAGAAATTTCCAACTTTTGTAAAGAAAAGGAAAGAAAATCATAAGAGATTATTAGATGAATTGCAAGGACTTGAAGAGTATATCTCTATCCAAAAAGCAACTCCAAATTCAGATCCAAGTTGGTTTGGATTTTTGATAACTATAAATGATGGTATGAAATTTACAAGAAACAATATGTCCATGTTTCTTGAAGATAGCAAAATTCAAACGAGAAACTTATTTGCAGGAAATATTTTAAAACATCCTCTATTTGATAGTATGGTAGAGAATGAAGATTATAGAATAGTAGGAGAATTAATAAAGACTGATAAAATCATGAATGATAGTTTTTGGATAGGTCTGTATCCTGGCATGGGTGATGGTGCTATTGATTATATGATTAAAAAAATTAGAGAGTTTTTAAAGGTTAACTCATGAAATATTTAATAACTGGCGGGTGTGGTTTTTTAGGCTCAAATATTGCAAGTGAAATATTAAAACAAGGTGATGAGCTAGTTGTATTTGATAGTCTTTATAGACATGGTAGTTACCAAAATTTAGAGTGGTTAAAAACACAAGGTGAATTTGAATTTATTCATGGTGATATCCGTAATACTAACGATGTAGAAAGAATGATACAAAAACATCAACCAGATGTTATCTATCATCTAGCAGGTCAAGTTGCAATGACAACTTCTATAGATAACCCAAGAATGGATATGGAAGTCAATGTAGGAGGTAGTTTTAATCTTCTTGATGCAGTAAGACTTTATAGTCCACAATCAGCCATAATCTACTCATCTACAAATAAAGTATATGGTGATTTAAAACAGTTTACATACAGAGAAACAGACACAAGATATGAGTGTATAGAAAAGCCAAATGGATTTGATGAAAGTGTAAATCTTGATTTTCATTCACCCTATGGAACTTCAAAAGGAAGTGCAGACCAGTACATGCTAGATTTTGCTAGAATATATGGACTCAAAACAGTTGTGCTCAGACACTCTTCTATGTTTGGTGGAAGACAGTTTGCTACTTATGACCAAGGTTGGATAGGTTGGTTTACACAACAAGCCATAAATATTAAGAATGGTACACAAAAAGAGCCTTTTACTATTTCCGGAAATGGAAAGCAGGTAAGAGATATAGCTTATTCTAGCGATATGATAGATCTATATCTAAAAGCTTCAACAAAGATAGATAGCATAAAAGGTCAAGCATTTAATGTAGGTGGTGGTATGAGTAACTCATCTTCACTTCTTGAGCTTTTTGATTTTTTAGAAAATGAGCTAGACATCAAGATGGAGTATACTCAGATTCCAGTAAGAGAGTCTGATCAAATAGTATTTGTAGCAGACTTAACAAAAGTCAAAAAGTTGATTGGATGGGAATCACTAGTTTCTAAAGAAGAAGGGATCCGAAAAATGATAGAATGGGTGAAAAATAGTTGAATACAGCAACTGCTAAGCAACGAACGACTAACTATATTAAGCAAGTCAAAGGTTCCTTTGTATTTAAAATACTTGCAATAACAATATCATTTTTACTGATTCCTCTTATGATAAAATATTTGGGAGTAGAACAGTATGGAATATGGAGTACCCTTTTATCTATTGTTTCATGGATTGTAATGTTTGATATCGGAATAGGGAATGGACTAAGAAATAAAATATCTGAATCTCTTGCTAAAGATGACAAACAAGAGGCTATACATTATATTTCTACTTCTTATATCATAATAGGATTAATCTCAGTAATACTTTTAAGTATTTTTATTGTGACAAGTTTTTATGTGCCTTGGCAAAGTGTTTTTAACACAACTATTT
>WFPU01000295.1 GCA_015487435.1 Sulfurimonas sp. | reverse complement strand
TTTACATAGTTTATGTACTCATTTTTGTAGTTATATTGGCATGTAAAATTAATGATAACATCTTGGGGACTCTTTCTCTCAAAATCTAAAATACCAATTATACATTGGAATTTTAAATCTTCAATATGTATAATCATTATACTACTCTTTTTTCCTCACCATTAAAAATACGAATAATATTTGGGATGTGTTTATAAAACAAAATAAAAGCGATCATAATAACGGGAGCATGTGCCATTTCTGGTTTAAGTATAAAACTAGCAATAACAAGTGCACTAAGTGCTGTAAGTGAAGATAAAGATGATATGCGAATAACTTTAGCACCAATAGCCCAAACAACAAGAGCGATTATAGTCTCAACAGGGAGCATAAATATCATCACACCCATACCAGTAGCTACACCTTTACCACCCTCAAAGTTTAAATAAGGTGAAAAGCAATGACCCACTACAGATAAAACTGCAATACCCCAAAGTGTAGCTTCACTTAGACCTATAATATTTGCTATAGCCAAAACAAAAAAACCTTTAAACGCATCTAGAGCTAATGTTGCAGCACCTAGTTTGTTTGCTAAAGATGGGTTTGTTTCTTTTACAACACGAAGAACATTTGTAGCACCAATACTTTTAGAACCACTAGCTTTAATATCAACACCAGCAAACTGTTTTGCAAGTAAAAGACCAAAAGGTATACCACCTACTAAATAAGCTAATATAAAAAATTGTACGTTTGTATTAAATAAAAATTCCATTAATTATCCTTAAAAAATATTCCAGTATTAAATATTGATGACATTCTATCTTTTAAATGGTTATAACCATATAAATTTTTTATATTAAGTGCATTTAGGGCAAATTCCACTTAAAACAATAGAGCTTTCATATAATTTATAGTTACTTATAGATTTTGCTTGTGCTAAGATTTTTGATGTATCTAAATCTATGTCAATTATAGAGCTACACTTAGAACATACTAAATGGGAGTGTTCATTTTTAGAAAGTTCATAAACATTTTTTTGATGAGGAATTTTTACCTCTTGTAAAAATAATTTTTTACACATTGTATTTATATTTTTATATATAGTTGCAAGAGAAAGTGATGGAAATTTTTTCAATAATAATTCATATAATTGATCAATATTAAGATGACCATTTTTATATAATATGTCAACAATTTTAAGCCTTTGTGGTGTAGCTTTTAAATTGTGTTTTTTTAGTGTTAACGCATAATCCATTTTATCTTCCATTGTGTCTATTAAATTCGAAGTATATATTTATATAGATAAAATTTAGCTAAATGATAGATCCATTAAAGGATAATAAGTATTCTTTTAGCATTATTGTGCGATAATTACTTTCGGATAAAAATTATCCACTAAAATAAAAGGAAAATTAAATGAGACAGTATGAATCGTATAGATGTAATAAATGTGGAAATATAATAGAGGTTCAAAATGTTGGTGGTGGAGAACTTCATTGTTGTGGCGAAGCTATGGAGATGATTACTGAGAATCTAACTTCTGTTAACCTTATGAAAGCATTTGCAGGAGAGTCTCAAGCACGAAATAAATATGAATATTTTGCAAAAGTGGCTCAAAAAGAAGGTTACAGAGATATAGCTGAACATTTTGCTAGAGCGGCAAACAATGAAAAAACTCATGCAAAACTAGAATTAACTATGAACTCACCTTTAGGAAATACAAAAGAAAATCTTCAAGCTGCTATAGACGGTGAATCTTATGAAAATACAACTATGTATCCTGATTTTGCTCAAATTGCAAAAGATGAAGGAAATAAAGAAGCTGCAAAGTTATTTAAAGGTATTGGTAAGATAGAAGTTGAACATGAAAATATGTTCAAAATGTTGTTAGAAAGACTAGAAAGTGGTTCTGAGTTTGTAAGTGAAGATGAAGAAGAGGCTTGGATTTGTGAAGTTTGTGGGCATGTTCATTATGGAAAAAAAGCATTAAAGGTTTGTCCAGTCTGTAAACATCCACAAGAGTATCAATCAAGATTAAATTCGAAGAAGTAGGTTTTATCTAATCGAACTCTCTAAACAATTAGCTATTAGATTCTGGAGCAAGTCCAGAATGACGAAACTATTGTCATTCTAAGCTTGACTTGGAATCTAACTTATAATTAATCAGAGGTATCAATAATATAAACT
>WFPU01000294.1 GCA_015487435.1 Sulfurimonas sp. | reverse complement strand
ACCTAATATGATACAATAGGCATATAAATTGCTTAAAGTAAGTAAAAATTGTGGTAAAATTCCACAAAATTTTAAAAGGAGTTGTATTATGATGGATATGTATAGAGTTGACCCTATTAAATTAGCAGAAAACAAAAACATAGAAGTTATTGGAACTCCTTTTATTGATGTTGATGGCATGATTGAAAAAAAATCAGATGATAACATTATAATCACATATGATAATTCTGTTCATCCCAATAGACAAAGATTTACTATAGCTCATGAATTAAGCCACTACCTTTTAGGGCATTTAGACAATTCTAATACAATGCTAAGAGATCCTAGAAAAAACTTCTCATCTGAAAACTATGATATAAAAGAAGTCGAAGCAAATAGAATGGCTGCTGAAATATTAATGCCTAAAGAAACACTAGAACACATTACATATGATTTGGGACATACAGATTTAGATGATTTAGCAAGTATTTTGGAAGTTTCAACAGCAGCTCTACACTATAGACTTAAAAACTTAGGAATGGTATGAGTGATATAGCTGGCGGAGAAGTAAATGACTATCAGAAAAAAGTTGATAGTTCAAAATTACAAGATGATGAGCAATTAAGAAGTTTTAAAACAGAATTTTTTAGATTAATAAAAATAATGATTATTGTGATGTTTGGTATCGCTTATACATTTATGTTAACAGTTTCAAATAATAATCCAAATACTGGAGCTACTATAATTGTTGTTACTTCACTTATGGTACCAACTGTTATAACATTAGCCCTAGTTAGATTTTTATATGCAAAAAATAATTCAAATGAAGAAAAAACAGCACCATCAGTAGGGTTTAATATTTTAAAAGAGTTAACACAAATATTAAAAGACTATTTAGCTAAAAAACAACCATAGTATTAAAAAGACTTTATTCTTAAGTACTAAAAAATAGAACTATCCATTATAAATTGAATAAATCACATAAAAAACTTAGTATTAAATAGTTAACCATTAGGTAGTAAATAGATGATATTCTTACGAGAGGGTAGATTTTCATTTGATTGCTAAAGCTTAAGATATAGGTTAAATCCCTATATTTAGGAGTATATAAGCCCGAAGGCTTATATTACAGGCGTGATTCGTAACATCATATTTTAGTATTTAATCAAATTTCTTAAAGTTAATTCAAATCCTCTCAAATACCCTTTACAAAGGGATTTTAACATTGTATAATGTTTCTCAAGTAAAATCAAGTTATTCTTAGTTTTAACATATTAGGGTACATATAGGGTACAAAAAAAGGTTATTGGTATGAGGATTAAAACATCAAAGACGGGTGTGTATTATACCGTAGCGAAAGATGGCGATAAAATATTCTACTTTTCATATAAAGACCAAGAGAATAAAAAGCATTGGGTAAAAGTAGGCTCATATAAAGATGGGTTTCGTATTGCTAATGCAGTAGAGCTACGCAATGAACAAATAGCTAAAATGAAGCACGGTAAAGATATTAGAGCAGTTACACAAAAGAAAAAGAAAGCTATTGTAACGTTTAGCGACCTTGCGCAAAAATATTTCCTAGATAAGAACAGCACTAAAAATCGAATGAGCCGCTACAATATCCACATTAAAGATATGATAGGCAATAAAGATATAAACAAAATTGAAAGACGAGATATTGAAAAACTGCTTGATGAGATCGAGGCAAAAGGTTTATCTAATCAAACAATCAATGCTACAAAAGAGCTAATAAGTACAATATTCAATCATCATATCAAAAACTACCAACTAAAAATCATTAATCCATGTATTGGTATATCAAAAAGAAAAGTAGATAATGCGAGGGAACGCTACTTAACACTTGAAGAGATAGAGCAGCTAAAAGAGACTATAAGAGATGATTTTCTTATCTCGTTATTTGTAGATTTAGCATTACAAACAGGTGGAAGGTTTGAAACGATTTTAACTATTCAAAAAAAAGATGTGAACCTGCAACAAAAAACAGTCACGCTTAAAAACCATAAAGCAGATAAAACATACACAGGATTTCTACAAGATGAGTTATTGGAAACATTACGAGAGTACATGAAGCAGCTTAATATCAATGACTATCTAATAAGCTTTGAGGGCAAACATAGTGAAAAGCTTACACAGCGAAATATACAGCACAGGATAAAACCTGCACTTGATAAGCTATTCAATCAAGGGCTTGATACCAAAGATGCAAAAAATAGAGTAGTTATACACACATTTAGACACACTTTTGCCTCACACCTTGCCATTAAGGGAGTGCCTATCTTCACAATAAAAGAGCTTATGAATCACGCAAAGATAGACCAAACGTTGAGGTATGCAAAGCTAAGTCCACAGAACGGTAAAGATGCGGTACAAGGATTGTATAAATGAATATAACAAATAGCTACAAATGGAATAATACAAGAGAACTAAATAATAAAAAATTGTTGGAAGTTTTTACAAATGAATCTATTAGCAATAAGATAAAAATATGGAAATTATTGAATAATAGCAGAAGAAACGTATTGCGTAAATTATGGGATGATTGTGTATTCAAAAGAAATCTTAGGTTGTTCTTGGAAGATGTTTGTAGAATCTTGAAGCCTTTAGAAGGATACATACAGCTTGATAGAGATGTAACTAGAA
This sequence comes from Sulfurimonas sp., assembly GCA_015487435.1. Classification (GTDB taxonomy): domain Bacteria; phylum Campylobacterota; class Campylobacteria; order Campylobacterales; family Sulfurimonadaceae; genus Sulfurimonas. The sequence continues at coordinate 2,775 of WFPU01000294.1, read as the reverse complement.
GTGATATTAAGAATGAATATGAATTTTGGATTGTAAGAGGTATCGCAATGGATGTAGGGATTATTCCTTTAACAGAAGATAGTGCGATAGACATAGAAAATGATATGAAAAAATTTAATAAAGCTAAACAAACAGTGATTGATTATCTAAAAGAATTTAAAATAAGAGAGTTTGGAATGTTTGCAGATTTTCATGATGATGAATTAATTAAACAGCTTGAGGATAAGAAATACAAAAGACCACAGACAAAAAAACAATGGGAGCTTAAGGTTAGAAATGAGTATTTGCAAATTATGAGTGAAATTGGTATAGGTAAAAAGCGAGCAAATAGCATAATAAACGGAATTGAAAAGTGGTATAGATACGATAAACAACAAAAAGATAGATTTGATTTGTTTAGAGTTGAATATAAACTTGACGAAAAAGAAGAAAAGCTTTTGTATGATTTAAGAGTAATGGATCGAGTACATTATAATGGTATTGAAGATATACACAGTAATGCGAAACATGAAGTTCTAAAAGTTGTTAATAGATTAAAAAAACAGAATATAAACGAAGAAAACTACAAAAAGATATTATATGAACTGGAAGAAAAAAGAATTAAATTAATAGATAAAACATATTTATATAATAGACAAGCTGATGATTTTTTTGAAAATATTAGAAAAATAGTGATTAAAAATCTCTACCCCTAAAAATTTCGTAATTTTATGAAAAAAATACCCCTACCGCTAAACATGATAATCTTATAAACTTACATCATAACAATTCAAGAGTTTTAAAGTACTGCATTATTTTAAAATTGCTTGTTATTGCTAGAGGATGCAGACTCGTAATATTTTCCAGCCAAGGAGCCATTATGAGTAAAAAAACACTTACAGACGAACAAAGAGAAATATACTCTTTGATGTTACCACAGTACGGAGCGGTGCTTAATCAAAAAGAGACAGCACAGGTCATTAAAAAATCAATACCTACACTTTACAGAATGAGAGAACAGGGAATAGGTCCATCTTATAAGAAACTTGAGAGTAAATCAAAAAACGGTACGGTTGTATATCCACTTCAAGAGATAGTTAGATATTTAACTGAATCTAATGTGAAAACGGCATAAGGTGGCTTAAATGCGAAGCGCAGTTATAACCACACTTCAAGCCCTTTATGATGGTAAAGAAGTAACGGCAGAAAAAAGCTTAGAGTGCAGCACTACACGAATAACTAACGAAATATCAACACTAAGAAATGATTTTGAGGTGGATATTATTACCGATAGAATACCAATAAAGAATAAAAAGTGGTACGGTAGCTATAGACTGGTAAGAAGTGAAGTGAATTTGCAAAAGGTAAGAGAAATCTTAGCGATTTACTCTTCACGCAATGAAGCCAAAGGGAGTAATTGACTCCTTTAACTTTAGCAGCTCACAGATGGAAAGCTATTTTAAAAATGATGAAAATTATAGCATAGAAACTGTTAAAAGCATAGGTATATTTGAACCTGATAGATGGGTGCAGGAGTTTAAAAAACCTCTTACACGTAACATTACAGAGGCAAAAATACTTCATACCTCAACAGGATTAGCTCTACCAATTAAGCGACAAAGCAGAAGCAAAAAAATGCAAGTAATAGAGTTTGCAGGGCTGCAAGGCTATAACGAAAGGTCGAAGCTACTGCGTGAGCTGCTAAGTTATTTACTGGAGCAAATAGGCAGCGAGTACATTGTGAGACTTGATGTTGCGATAGATTTTAAAGGCAAGATACCAAACAGAGTTATAAAACAGCTTTGCAAGGACAGAAAACCATTTAAGTTTTGGAACACAACTTACTACAAAAGTAAAAGCGAGAAAAAACAAAACTATCATATGAACATTAAGACCTATTGCAAGTCGAAAACGAAAAATGAGACTGAAGATATTTACAGGCTTGAATTTGCATTCATGAGAGATTACCTTAAAAAATTGCAAGTCAAAGACCTAGAAAAATATTTTAACAAAATGGAAAAAACTATAAAGCGATTTAGTGGCTTAGAGGTAGAAATTTCACTCCTATAAGTTATATACTAAGTTTTTTTAGCAAAACATCCACTTTATCCCGAAAGATAGGGCTTAAACGGGTGTTAAAAACTGAAACGCTAAAAACATAGCTTTTTCTTATGATAAAGAGGAGAAAAATAGCAATGAAATTAATAGAAATTAGTGAAGAGTATCAATCACTTTATGACCTAGCAAGTGATACTGATGATATGGAAACAATAACGGCTTTATTTAATGAGATTGAAGAGAACTTAGAGCATAAAGCCGATAGCGTGAGAGTAATATTATCACGATTGAAGAACGATAGTGATTATCTTGCAAGTGAGATAAAAAGACTGCAGCAGAGAAAAAAGAGCATTGATAATAATGCAGACAATCTAAAATCTCTTTTGATGTGGACCTTACAAAAAGCAGGACTGGCAAAACTCAAGACGGCAAAAGCGACCTTTTATTTTGCAACATCAAAGAGCTTACAGATTAGTGATGAGGTGCAATTATCATCATTGCCTAAAGAGTATGTACAGATTGAATACAAAGCCGATAAAAAAGCTTTAAAAGAAGCTGTAGAGAACGGTGTAGTGATAGACGGTGTAACAATTCAAGAAAATGAAACACTAAGGATAAGATAATGCAGACCTCATCAAAAACGACACCAAGCGAAGTGATAGAACTTAACCCCAGTACAGGAGAAATTAACTTACCGGTACAGCAGGACAGCTTTAACGACATCAAGCAGGTAAAACT
>WFPU01000293.1 GCA_015487435.1 Sulfurimonas sp. | reverse complement strand
TGAAAGAACAGGGTGATACACTTGAAGTAAAACGTGCGATTGAACATAAGGCTTACTTTGAAGATGAAGAGAGTCGTAATAAATTTGTATCTATCATAGAGAGTAAAGGCTTTCATAAACAACATACAATGGAAGTGCCTTTTCGAGGAAAAACCATGTATGGAGTCCAGTTTTACAGAAAAGATAAACCACATTACTACGAGATAGATGCACTTACTATGGAGATTATAGATATGACAGAAAATTTATTTGGTATGTATGATGGGTGGGAATGTAGTTTAGTAAAAGAATAAATCGTAGAGAAATATAAATATTCAATAGAATATACCTTATATAAACTTATTTGTGTTGAAAATATAATGAACCCCAAAAATTGAACCAGTAAATTTCAGATTTTAATTTCAAAATGCTAGAATAGATATAGAAAATATAGGGATTCAAAAATGAGTAAAAAGAGAAAAAGTTACAGTGCGGATTTCAAAGCAAAATTGGTTCTTGATGTTTTAGAGGGTGACTAGGTGCCCCTTGAGGGTAGAAAACCATTAATGAGATAGCAAGTAAATATGAAGTATTACCAGCAAGTCTGAAACAATGGAAAAAGCAATTTTTAGAAAATATGTCGTTGGCATTTGACAAAAGTACCGTCGTTAAAGAGTACAAAGATAAAATTGAGATGATGCAAAAAGAAAAAGACTCCATTGCAAAAAAACTTGGTGAGACCATTGTTGAAAAAGAGTTTCTTGAGGGAAAGCTCGTCAGCTTGGCATCATCTAAAGAGAGAAAATCTATGATTGATCCCAAGCTTAATATGTCTCTTAACAAACAGTGTAGATTACTACGAGTGAGTAAGTCAAGTTTCTACTATACACCCGTAAAACCATTCAGTACACCAGCAGATATTAGAGTGCTTGATGCAATCAATAACATCTACTCCGACTTCCCATCTTATGGAGCGAGAAGAATGACTAAGCAGCTGCAAAAAGATGGTCATCATGTAGGAAAGAAGTTTGTTAAAAAAGCTATGAAGTATATGGGCATAGAAGCCCTGTACACGAAGCCTAAGACTACCACAGCCAATAAAGAACATTATAAATATCCATATCTCTTGAAAGAGTTCAGAGATTATGCAGGGCGAGTAATTATTGAGAGAGTAAATCAAGTATGGAGTACTGATATTACCTATATTAAACTTGAGACTGGCTTTGTTTATCTTTCTGCCATTATTGACTGGCACAGTAAGAAAATACTCTCTTGGAAACTCTCAAATACTATGGATATGAGCTTGGTAAAAAGTGTTCTCAATGAAGCACTGGCACTCTATCCTACACCAGAAATATTCAACACAGATCAGGGGAGTCAATACACTTCAAAAGAGCATACAAATATCTTAAAGAAACATAGTATCAAAATTTCAATGGATGGAGTAGGACGTGCAACTGACAATATTGCTATTGAAAGATTCTGGAGAACTATCAAATATGAAGAGATTTATCTCAATGAGTATAAAAATATAAAAGTACTCAATCGAGCTATTGAAAAATATATAAATTCATATAATCAAAGAAGACTACATTCAGCTATTGGGTATAAAACCCCAAATGAAGTTTACTATCAAGCTGATAATAATTTAGATGCAAAAGGAGTAAAACAGTTACCACTGGTATCATAGAGAGGTGAAATTAAATTTTTTGATTTACTGGTCTTGATTTTGGGGTACATTATAAGTGTGAAGAGGATATCAATATAGAACGTCTTAAACTCATACCGGAATCCAAATACTGTGTTAACTGCATGAATGATCTAAGACTCTAAAGCGTGTTACGTAAAAAGCTTGAAATCTTTTTTCTCACCACCATACTTATAGCTCTTACAATCCTTGGATACAACTACTATAAAAGTTACTCTTTTAAACATAACCCTCTTCCTAAGTCCTATTTAAAACGCATAGCAGCCAAAGAGAAAGATGTACTCACTCATATGCAAAAGAGTTTTGGATTTCAAGTAGAGTTTCCAGTTATTATCACAGACAAGATTCCTGGCAGGCTCTATGGACTTACCTCCTATGAGCATGGTCAAATAAGTATATTTCTCAATAAAAAAGTGATGCAAGAATCAATGGATTACATGATCGACAGCGTCATACCGCATGAATACGCGCATGCCCTGCTCTTTTATCTACATAAAAACTCCAGCGAAAACGATGGACATTCAGAACTTTGGAGACAAACTTGTCAAAAGCTTGGTGGTAAAGATTGCAGACAGTATGTCAACCAACAAGAGATTATCCTCTCCAAACTCCCCTTTAAAGTACAATGAGATGGTAATAGAGTACGAATTTGAAGAGGATATCGAACCTACTTGGCTTACCAAACAAAAAGAAGATGCCAAACTCGCAGAAGCAGCCTACAATAAAAACGAGAAGCCTCTCTACAAAGAGGGGGACCAACTTGGTAACTTTCTCTTCGTTCGCTACAATAAAGCGAAGAATCGTGCTACATTTGCTTGTCAGGAGTGTGGCAGAAAGTTTACCTATAATATCTATGCTATAAAGAATAAAAAAAGATGCAAGTGGTACAAGTTCCATGATAAAACAACAAAACAACTCTAAAACTACTCATAAAAGGCTCATAAATGGCATTCACACCAAAAACTCCCTATCTCACTACCGATGGGTATAGTTGAGATATACAATAGCTCTGATGAGCTCCTAGGCATTGTTTTTATAAAACGAAAGTACCCTCCTCTGGGTCTGGCACTTCCAGGCGGGTTTGTAGATATTGGAGAGAAGGTAGAAGATGCCTGCAAAAGAGAGATGAAAGAGGAGATATCTCTTGATGTAGAAATTAAAGAACTTCTTGGAGTCTACTCCGACCCAAAAAGAGATGAACGCTTCCATACAGCCTCTATCGTTTATGTTTGCAAAGCCTACGGTATACCAAAAGGTGCAGATGATGCAAAAGAGGCGATGGTTGTGAAGTTAGAGGATATTCAATTAGATAAACTTGTATTCGATCATGCCAAGATAGTACAAGATTATATTGAGAAGTTTCATCCAAAGAGAGCATAATCACTCCCCTACTTTAACTAGTCAGTCCTGAAAAATCAAAAAATCAACCAGAACTCTAATTTTAACTTTCCAATTCTACCACAATTTCAACAGTAGCAAAAAAAGCTGCAAATATTTTTCTCTGTATTGCTGTTTTTGCTGTGTAAGTGCATAAAGTATCATTGCAATTCTAAGTAAAATAATGAGCTGGATGAAGTTATTCATCCATTTTTTCATATTGAAGGCACTAGCAGCTAACAGAAGATTCATTTGATCTCCAATAAAGCCTTTGAGATAATTTACTACCATCCTATGATCAGATTTAACATGACCTATGATAGGTTCAATAGCAGCACGCCTACGAAACTTCTCTCGTTTTACCTCTTTTTGATATTTACTGTCTCGTTTAAGGACTTTACCAGGGATAGAAATTGTTATACCAAGTACCTCTTTTTTTCCTTGATACCCTCTATCGCAAATTGCTTCTTGAATTGGGTTATCTCTATTTGATTGTGCTGATGTAAGTGCAGCTTCAAGTGTTTTAGAATCATGTTCATTTTTTTCATGAGAGGCAACTCCTACGATAACACCACCATTTTTTGTAGTGACAAGAGAAGCTTTAGTACCATACTCCCATTTTTTATGATCTTTTCCTTTACCTACTGCATATGCATGTGGTTCATGCAAAGAGTAGATTTTATTTTTGGAATCTTTTGTTTGTAGGAGTACACGCATATAAAGATAAAAGAGTTCTGCATATTTTTTATGTTGTTCCTCAGTAAAGTTACGATCTAAATCTCTCATGAGTGTTTTTGCAATTGTCTTTAGGCGTTTCATAGCACTTCGTGCTTTTTTTATCTTTCTTGGGTGTCTAAAAAAACGTAGTGAGATACGATATCCTTTGATCTCTTTCATATAGGTTCGTCTGAGTTGTATGCTTTCTTCTTTGGCAATCTTCTGGAGATGGTTGATTATCTTGATGGAGAGTTTACCATCTGTAGGATAGGTGATATTATTCTCTTGTACTGTTGTATCAACAATAACTTGTTTCTCCTCTTTTGCATCGCCATGTAAATCAACACTCACTTTAAAAATAAGTTGCATCCCTTCTACACCTATACGTTTACGGAAATAGACTAAATCTGTACTATGGCAAGGTT
>WFPU01000292.1 GCA_015487435.1 Sulfurimonas sp. | reverse complement strand
TAGTTTATTTTATAGATTATAAAACATTAAAAAGTTATGATATGACAGTTGGGTTTAATAGCAAAGAAGATTTTTTACAAATTTTAAAAAAAGATAATGAAAAAAATGAGAAGACCTCTTTAAATATCTATAAATAATTTTTTTCTTTTTTTAAAAATAACACATTTTGTATAACCAACATCTTTTGCCATCTTTATTATTTTTTCATAATTTAAACAAACTTGCTCTGGGGCATGAGCATCTGAGCCGAATGTTATCTCAATCCCTAATTTATATGCTTCTTTTAAAATATTCAAAGAGGGATAAGCTTCACCTATTGGTTTTCTAAATCCTGCACTGTTTATCTCTATTACCATGCCAGCTTTTTTAATAGCTTTTAATGCTTTTATGGCGAGAGAAGTGATATTTTTTTTTGGCATAAATTTGAAAATTTTTATTAAATCTATATGCCCAACTATATCAAAAAGTTCTGTATCTGCCATCTCTTCAACTGTATCAAAATATTCTTGCCAAATTTCATCTATATCTTTATTAGCATATTTTCCAATAAACTCAGGATTATCAAATCCCCATTTGTCTATGAAGTGGACTGATCCAATTAAATAGTCTACATTAGCATTTAAAACACGCTCATCAATATGCCCTTTTATGTAATCCACTTCATATCCAAGTAAAATCTCACACTCATTTTTATACTTTTGTTTTAGTAGCCTAATATCTTGTTCATACTCTTTCATCTGTTCAAAACTCATACGATATTGAAGTTCAAAATTCATAGGAGCATGATCGGAAAAACCATAGTATCTTACACCATTTTTTATAGCTATTTTGATGTAATCATCTATGGTTCCAGTGGCGTGATTGCAAAGAGTTGTGTGATTATGTAAATCTACTTTCATTTGTATAACTTTTATTTTATTTATGCTATTATAGTGTTAATAATTAAATTAATCTAGGGAAGACTTATGACTCAAGAAGAATTAGATGCATTGATGAGTGGAGATATTGAAGATACAGATATGGATGACTTATCTAAGGATATAGATGAAACTGCTCAAGAGGAGATTGAGGAGATTGAAAACCAAGAAAGTGATGAGAATATTCCTAAAGGTTATAGCGAAGAAACTTCTCACCGCTGGCCACTTCCTGCAACTGATGAAAATAAAATGGTCCATCAACTTGATGATGTAACAAAAGAGAGTGAAGAAAAAGCTAGTGAGATTTTTGATATTATAGAAAACATTAGTAATGAGTTAATGGAAAAAGAAGAAAATGTACAAAAATCTATAGATGTGTTTAGTGCAAATATTGAACTTTTTACCAAACTCTCTACAAAATTTCCTGATGTAGTAGCTTTTAAAACTTCTTTAGAACAAAATGAAGATGCGTTAAATAGTGCAAACAATACACTTGAAATATTACAAAATAGTGGTAATTCAATTATGAGTGTAATGGATATTATGCAATATCAAGATATTCATCGTCAAAAAATTGAGCGTGTAATAAATGTTATGCGTGCCCTTTCAAGATATATGAATACTTTGTTTGAGGGTAAGATAGATGATGATAACCGTGTGTCATCTGCTCAACATATTGCTGGAGATGAACATAATGATATAGCTTCTAGTGATGATATAGAAGCACTTTTAGAACAATTTGGGAATTGATGCAAAAAGTAGAACTTCTTTCCCCTGCAGGGACACTTGAAAAATTAAAAATCGCATTTGATTTTGGCGCAGATGCTGTTTATGGTGGAGTTTCACATTTTTCCCTCCGTATTCGCTCTGGTAAAGAGTTTTCTATGGAAGAATTTGCACAAGGTATAGAATATGCACATGCTAGGGGTAAAAAAGTTTATGCAACTATAAATGGATTTCCTTTTAACTCACAAATAAATCTTCTCAAAAAGCATATAGTTGCAATGTCTGAACTAAAGCCAGATGCTTTTATAGTTGCAACCCCTGGTGTGCTTAAGCTTTGTAGTGAATTGGCACCTGATATGCCGCTTCATCTTTCAACTCAAGCAAATGTTATGAATGTTTTAGATGCACAAATTTATTATGATATGGGCGCTACCCGTATTATTACCGCTCGTGAAATCTCCCTTAAAGATTTAATGGCTATAAAAAAAGAGCTTCCTGATTTAGAGCTTGAAGTTTTTGTTCATGGATCTATGTGTTTTGCGTATAGTGGACGCTGTTTAATCTCAACACTTCAAAGTGGTCGTGTTCCAAATCGTGGAAGTTGCGCAAATGATTGTAGATTTGAGTATGAGATGTATGCGCACAATCCTGAAACTGGAACACTGTTTAAACTTGAAGAAGATGAGGGTGTTGGAACTTACATAATGAATGCAAAAGATCTCAACCTTGCTTCGCATATGAAAGAGATTCTTGATAGTGGTGTAGTTGATTCTGTAAAAATTGAGGGTCGTACTAAAACTGCTTATTATGCAGCTACTACCGCAAAAGCATATAGAATGGCAATAGATGATTATTATGAAGATAAATTAGATAATGAAAAATATCAATATGAACTTGAATCTCTGCAAAATCGTGGTTATACAGATGCTTATTTGGTATCTCGTCCATTTGAAAAACATGATACGCAAAGTTTAGACTTTAGTATGCAACTTGGCACTCATCAAGTTAGTGGACAAGTAGATTCAAAAGGTACCCATTTTTTATGTAAGTACAAAACATTACCTGGAGATGAACTTGAGATTCATGCACCGCTTGGAAGCAAGATAGAATTAGTTGACAATGAGATAGGTACAACATATGAGCGTGATGGTAAAATCTATTTAAAATTAAAGCAACTTTTATGCAAAAATAAAAAAATACTTGAATCAGTACATAGTGGAAATTTAAATCCAATAACTTTGCCAACTCATATGCCAGCATATACTTTTTTAAGGGTACCAGCAGATGTAAGCATGGGAACAAATCCTAAAAATTAGATATAATTGCATAAAATTACAATAATTTAATTTTATGTAAAAAATAAATATGGAGATGTTAATGAAATTTGTATCAATAGTGATGGGTTCTAAAAGTGATTATGAGGTTATGAAATCGTGTTCAGACACGCTTGAAGCGTTTGGTGTTAATTATGAACTAATTATATCATCTGCTCATCGTTCACCTGAGAGAACAGCTACGTATATTGCTGAAGCTGAAAAAAAAGGCGCTCAATGTTTTATAGCAGCTGCTGGAATGGCTGCTCATTTAGCTGGTGTTTTATCTTCTAAAACTGTTAAACCAATTATTGGTGTACCAATGTCAGCTTCAGCATTATCTGGAATAGATGCATTGCTTTCAACTGTTCAGATGCCAGCTGGAATGCCAGTTGCTACAGTAGCTATAGGAAAAGCTGGAGCTATAAACTCTGCTTATTTAGCTATGCAAATATTAGCGCTTGACAATGAAGAGTTAAGTATAAAACTAAAAGAAGATAGAATTACTAAAGCTAAAAAAGTTGAGATGGATTCGATGGAAATAGAGACTATCATTAGTTTATAATCATAATGAGCAAAAGCCCACTATAACTGTAGGGATTTAAAATGGATAGTGCAAAGTGTTAGCTATTTCTAAAAAGTCCAAACAACCCCTAAAGCTATAAAAAATCAAAAGCTTTGAGAGAAAGATGGGTATATAAGTAAGGGAAAACGTATGAAGTGGATGAATGACGAAGAGTATATGGAGTTAACAGGCTTAGATATTCAAGCTATAGATGATATGTGTGAACGTGGTAAACTTAATGTAAAAGTTGAAGATGGTATAAGAATGATTGACCCATCAAAAGGGGTACAAGAAGTTGTACCTACTAAACTTGCTGAACTATCACAACGAAATACTCATGAACTAGTTGTTCAACCAGAATTTATTGAAAAAACTATAGGCACAATAATAAATCTACATGAAAAAGTGCTTGACTCTAAAGATGAAACACTTGAAGCAGTAAGAGTTGAAAACAGATTTTTAAAAGAAGCCCTAAATTCACTTCAAGAGTTATATGATGAAGATAGGAAAACTATAGCTACACTTACAGAACAACTAAAACTTTCTCAGCAAGAAGTAGAGTTTATGCGCAGAAAATACAAAATGATGTGGAACAAGGCCATTGATGAACACACAAAATAATTTATGAATATAGATATAGCATGTATAGAATGTATAATAAATCAAAGTTCTAAAGTTGCGAATGCAATTGGTGCTGATAAAGTACTAACAAATAGAATAACTTCCACTATAAAAGAGATGAGTAAAAATTTTTCATTTGAAGAAAGTCCCCCAGAAGTAGCTTCTTATGTATATGAAAAAATGGCAGAGTTAGCAAATAAAAAAGATTTGTATGATGAAGTTAAAAAACTCTCAACAAAAAAAGCACTTTCTTTTGTCCCCCTTTTAAAAGAAAAACTCAAAAACTCAGATAATAAATTTTTAACTGCTACAAAAATTGCAGTAGCTGGAAATGTAATAGATTTAGCCGCATGTGTTGAATTTGATTTGGAAGAGGAATTTGAGAAGATTTTTGAGACAGAGTTCGCGCATGATGATTTTGATAAACTAGAAATTGAGATAAAAAAAGCTAAACAAATTTTAGTAATTGGTGATAACGTAGGTGAACATATTTTTGATTATATGTTTATTGAGACACTTCAAGAATTATTTTCTCATGTTGAGGTGTATTATATGGTTAGGGGCAATCCAATAATAAATGATGTAACGATGATTGAAGCATTAGAGGCTAATCTTGATAAGCTTTGTAATCTTGTTGATAGTGGAGTAAATACTCCAGGTTTCACTTACAATCGCGCAACATCAGACGCTAAAAATTTATTTGATAGGGTTGATTTAGTGATAAGTAAAGGGATGGGTAACTATGAGTGTTTAACTCCATCTCATAGAGATAATATTTGTTTTTTATTGAAAGTTAAATGTGCAGTTGTTGCTTCTTCATTAAGTAAAAATATAGGTGATATTATTTGCAAAATTGATTAATCAGAGAGTTCAATCAAAAATATATTAATGTTTATGTAAGAGTTTTGCTTTGCTATTAGCTTGTCTTTTTCTCCATAGTTCTCGTACTATATTTTTATCTACTCTTTTGATATTTTTACTCCGTGATTGTTGAGTATAGTTAGAGTGTGGAGTTATATACTTTTGCCCAGAGGGTAATAAGTTTTCATTTTTGATCTCTGCAATTTCATAATTTTTTGTTTTTTGATTGTACTTTAGTATCTCGCCATTTTCACTCTCTATCCAGTTGAGATGATGATTTCCTTTTGCAATAGCTTTAAAAGTTGAACCATCAGCTTGAGTAAATTCTCTAATCCCTCCTCGAGCTGGAGCTGAGTAAAGTTGTGATATTAAAAGTGTTATTAAAACTATATATTTCATCTATTTTTCCTAATTTATATCTAGTGTCATTATGGAGTCTCGCGGTCCTATTGATGTTATATTGGCATCGACATAAAAATCGACATTGCCGCTGTAAAAAAGGTTTTCTTCATGATTATTTATGTTTGTTGCTTCCATTAAGTCAACTCCCCTTGAAGCACCATTATTAACTGTATTTGAATTTAGATTAGTGTTGATAATAGTTTCATCTATTTTCCAGATAGCTAAACCACCTTGAAAATTTCCTGTAAGTCTAAACAATCCTCTATCATAACCATTATTATTTCTATTTTCAATAAGATAATAGTTATTAGCATCTATTGAAACTTTATAAATATCAGAATTATTTAAAAATGTTTCAACTACAGTTATGCTTCCGGTTGATGTGTCAGGAGTCACCCAGTTATTATAAATTTTACTCCAAGCACTCATATGTGTCGGTGTTTGACCATAGTACTCTTCAGCATTTTTTCGGGTCCAAGAGCCACTTCCCATTAAGCCAAAATATCCAATACTTCCATTTCCATCAGATGTATCATAAAGATCTGGCAAAGAAAAAGCAGAATGACCAAGTTCATGGGCAATTACGCCAATAGTAGCATCGTGTGGATTGCTTATGTCATGCTTCTCCCCAAAAAGTGAATAATTGCCACCAAAACTACAACCCATAAGATTTACTCCATCTAATAGTGGTGCGTTTGTATCATCAGTACAATATTGATGAGCCCATATACCGTTTGTAACATGATATCCTTCATAAGCATCTTCATATCCAGCGAGTATAAAAGTTAAAATAAGTTCATTTGGAGTGATTTTTGCATCTCCGTTGGTATCGTATATATCAAATGATATTTTTTCATCAAGAGCAATTAAGGATGAAGCTAAATCAGGATGTACAGTAGAGTTAAAAGTGGAGATAGAATCAATACTTACATTTGGATGATTTTTGTTTAAAGTTACAGATGCAACTCCTTTGCACTCAGTTGCTTGGGAAAATTCAAATTGTTCATTACTAACTTCTTGAAAATAATGGTTTAATTGTCCCTCATTTTTAGAAAATATTTTTTCTGTCCAAACGCTGATATTAGAACTTATCTTGATATTGTCATAATTCAATAAAACTACTAGCATAGGTATATCAGTTGGACTTGATGCTATAAAGTCTATAGTATTACATTGAATTAATGGTGAAGTTAAAGTTGATTCGCCACTATCTCCTGAACTGCAACCTAAAGCAAGCAAAGTAATAAAAAAAGCCAAAACAGATTTAATCATTTTTAATTGTAACATTTTAATGTTAATTGAATATATCATATATATATCAAGATATCTTGATATATATATGATATTCTGCTACAATAACATAATTAAAAAAAAGGTATATTTATGGAAATATTTCTTAAAACGATAAGCTCTATCAATGATGAAACAAGATTAAAAATATTGTACTTTATCCATATAAATGGTGAAGTATGTGTGTGTGATATTGAAAATTCATTTGAGATGATTCAATCAAGAATCTCAAGACATCTAAAAATTTTGAAAGATGCAGGTTTTTTAAAGGTAGATAGGCGTGGCCGCTGGGCATTTTACAGTATAAGAGATCCACTCGATGAGTTTAGACAATCGATTTTAAAAGAGATAAGTTGTTTAGATATACAAGTACCTATGTTAAATAAGGGATGTAAAAATGGATAAAAAAGTACTAATATTGTGTACAGGAAACAGTTGCCGCTCAATAATAGCAGAAGCATTAATAAACAGATATTTAGATGGTGTAGAGGCACAAAGTAGTGGTGTAAAAGCTAGTGGTAAAGTAAACCCACATGCTAAAAAGGTTTTAGAATTAGATGGTTCTTGGGATGATAAATATCACTCTAAAGTTATTGATGAAGTGATAGATACTAAGTTTGATTTAGTTGTAACAGTTTGTGATAACGCTAAAGAATCGTGTCCGATATTTCCACATGCTAAAGTAATTCATATTGGTTTTGAAGATCCAGATGGCAAAGAATTTAGTGAGTTTGAAAGAACTCTAAAGCTTATAAAAAAAGAGTTAGTTCCAAAAGTAAAAAAAGAGTTAGAATGTTAATAGCTTCATCTATATTTTTAGTAACACTTGTTTTTGTTATTTGGCAACCTCGTGGATTACAAATTGGAACTTCAGCTGTTGTTGGAGCTGTTGTAGCACTTGTCTTTGGAGTTGTAAATTTTACTGATGTTGTTATTGTATATGAGATTATTTGGGATGCTACTTTAGCTTTTATTGGGATTATAATTTTATCTATGGTTTTAGATGAGATTGGCTTTTTTGAGTGGGCTGCACTTAAAATGGCTAAGTTTTCAAAGGGTAGTGGACAAAAAATGTTTTTTTACTCTATCATACTTGGTGCTATAGTTTCAGCACTTTTTGCAAATGATGGCGCGGCATTAATCTTGACCCCTATTTTACTAGCAAAGATGCAAGTACTTCGTCTTAACACAAAAACTATTTTAGCTTTTTTATTAGCTGGTGGATTTATAAGTGATAGTGCATCCCTCCCTTTTGTGTTCTCAAACTTAACAAATATAGTAACAGCAAATTATTTTGACATTGGTTTTGCAGAATTTTTCTCAAACATGATTTTGCCATATATTGTTAGTGTAATAGCGACTATGATTGTTCTTTGGATAGTTTTGCGAAAAGATATACCAAAAACTGTAGATATTGACCTACTAAAAAATCCAGAAGATGTTCTTAAAAGTAAAGCACTATTTAATTTTTCATGGTTTTTCTTAGCGATTTTATTAGCTGGTTATTTTATTGGCGATGCATATAATATCCCAATATCTGTTTTTGCTCTTGGTGGTGGAATTATATTTTTAGTAATTGCAACGCTAATGAAAACAGTTGAGCCAAAACAAATTATCAAAGAAGCTCCTTGGCAAGTGGTATGGTTCTCATTGGGTCTTTACATCGTAGTTTATGGACTTAAAAATGCAGGATTAACAGATTACATAACTGAAATATTAGTTTATCTTAACTCTCAAAGTGAGGTGGTTGCAGTTGTTGGAACTGGCTTTTTAGCAGCATTTTTAAGTGCGTTTATGAATAATATGCCAACTATAATGGTTATGGATATCGCACTAACAAATATAGCAAATGAGGCGATGATTTATGCAAATATAGTTGGATGTAACTTAGGTCCAAAAATGACACCATTTGGTTCATTAGCAACTCTTTTATGGCTTCATACTTTAAGTAAAAAAGGTGTGGAAATTAGCTTTTGGTCATACTCTAAATTTGGATTAATCGTTACTCCACCTGTTCTTTTAGTTGTTTTGCTTTCTCTTACTTAGATTATATTCATATAAAGGATATTGTGCTACAATGACAATATCCTGTCATAAAAGGTTTTAATTATGCAAGCAGTTAACTACACATCGGCACGAAATAATCTCAAAAGCATTATAGATAATGTATGTGACAACAATGAAGAAGTCATAATTACAACTAAAAATGACAAAACTGTTGTAATGATGTCACTGGATGATTATAACAAAACTCATGTTAAACTAAAAAAAGATGTGAAAAAAGCAATCCTTGAAGTTGAAAAAGGTGATTTTATTGGGATTGATGAAGCATATGATAAAGCAAAAAGCTCTTATCGTGACTAAGGTAGTTTTCTCAAGAACAGCTACAAAAAATCTAATTTCTCAAGCTAAATATATATTTAAACAAACAAAAAGTGTAGAATTATCTGATAAATATTTAGACAAAATGAAAGTTTTTATAGTTGATATACTCTCAACATTTCCACAATCAGGAAGACCATCAGAAGATTTAGCTCCAAATACAAGAAAGCTTGTTTATCAAGGTTATTCTATCATCTATAGGATTACAGATATACATGTAGAGATATTGACTATTTATAGGGAAAATCTTCCTTAGATATTTTAACTATTTTTTAAAACTCTCTTCAAGCTCTTTTAGCTCTTCATAATTTGCCTTAGACTTTTTTACAGCCTCTTCAAATGCAAAACCTTTTAGTACTATCTCATATAAATTTGCTTTATCTTTTCGCCAATTTCTAAGTGTCAAAGTATTTAGCATTAGCTAGTTTAGTCTTAATAGGAAGTTCATTGTCTGCGATGGGTACTGAATATTTTGTTGGTGCTGATATTTCTAGCTCAAACATCAATACAAAAGTAGGTTTCACTGGTACTATCACAATTGATGGAGTGTCATACTCTGATGCCTCTGTTTCTGTAGATGACAGAGATACAACAGTAGGTTTAAAAATTGGTGTTTTACTAAACAAACAACATAGAGTTTCTGCTAATTATGCAAAGTATAGTCCGAGCTCTTATGATATCACTTTAGACCTGAAAACATATACAGTAAATTATGATTATATGTTAAATAAAATCAATAAATTTACTCCGTTTATTGGTGCTCATATAGGTATGTGTGATGCTGAGATTCTAGGCTACAGCGATACTAGCGGTATGTATGGAGTTCAAGGTGGTACAACTTATAGTATAGCCAATAATCTAGAATTTGAAATTGGGCTATCTTACAGCATTTTAACTGCCGAACCAAAAACTCCAATAGTTACAGGCACATATGAAATCGTAACCTTAACCAATGCTAGTGCATACCTTGAAACTGAAAACATGCTTAAAACTTATGTTGGCTTAAATTACAAATTTTAACAAACATAATTAAGTGGGGTTCTCCTGCTCCACTTAAAATTTCAACTAAAATCCAAACCCTTTACTTTAGTGTTCTAAAGAACTCCATCTCATTTTCTCTAAGCAGGCGAATCATATTTGTTGAACCGCTAACTCCTACAGGGTCGCCTGCTGTTAATATATAACTATTTTTTTTGTTTAGTATCTTAGAGTCTAATCCTTTTTGCATTACCTCTTTTATTGTTTGACCAAACGAGCTTTTTTTCACTGAAAATGCTGGAATAATTCCCCATGAAAGGGTAAGTTGATGTCTTACTTTGTCATCGTGAGTGATTGCATAAATAACATTAGAAGGTCGATATTTGGCTAACTTTCTAGCAGAGTTTCCAGATGCACTCATAGTTAAAATTCCATCTACATGTAAATCACCAGCCAGTCTTACAGCAGATTCATCTATAGCGTTAGTTGCATCATTACACTTGATTGTTTCAAATTGAAAATAATTGTATGCTTTTTCAGTCTCTCTAATAGTTTCAAACATAGTTTTTACTGCAAGAATTGGATGCTGACCCACTGCACTTTCCTCTGATAACATTACTGCATCTGTTCCATCCATAACTGCATTTGCAATGTCACTTATCTCTGCTCTTGTAGCACGCTCACTATGTGTCATAGATAGTAGCATTTGAGTTGCAGTTATAACAGGTTTAGCTGCTAGATTTGCTTTTTGTATAAGCATCTTTTGAAGATTTGGCACCTCATAGTATGGCACCTCTATCCCTAAATCTCCACGAGCTACCATTAAGCCATCTGAAGCTTCTAAAATTGCATCAATATTTTGGATGGCATCAAACTTCTCTATTTTTGCTATAAGCATCTGCTTTCCGCCAAGTTTTGTAACAATCTCTCTAGCATTTAACATGTCGCCCTCATTTTGCACAAAAGAGATAGCCATAAAATCTACCCCATTTTTTACACCCCATTCCATGTCTTTTCTGTCTTTTGGTGTTAAAACATCAACTCCCAATGCTGTATTTGGAAAATTAACACCTTTTTTTGATGATAGAGTTCCAGAGTTTTCAACTATAACTTCAACTTTGTCATCTTCGCATGTAAGAACTTTTGTGCGAATAATTCCATCATAAAGATAGATATAATCTCCAACACGAAGTTGAGTTAAAATTTCTGGATAGTTAATAGAGACTTCGTATTTATTTTGTCCTGAGCATCTGCCTACTATTGTATCTTTATGAAAAACAATTGTGTCATTTTCATTTAGTTCAAAGTTATGCTTAAGTTCCCCAATACGAATCTTTGGCCCACTTATATCTTGAAGTACCCCTACAACTAAACCTGTATTTTTCATAGCTTGGCGGATTTTTGTAAGAACATCTAGGTGGTACTCATAGGTTCCATGACTAAAGTTTAATCTAAATACATTTACACCAGCTCTAATTAGATTTTCAATATTCTTTAGAGTGTCTGAAGCGGGACCGATAGTAGCTAAAATTTTAGTTCTTTTTTTCATAAAAATTCCTTCTATATAAGTAAGTAGGCATAAATAACTTCATAAATGTTGCCCGTAGGGTGAGAAGATAAGCTACAATCTACTTCGTTAAAAATTCTTGAAGCTATTAATAGCTCCTGTATATTTTTGCCTTGTATATTATAGCTTCTCTTCTTATTAGTTATGCAATTATTTATGTCCACTTACTTAATAATATCACAAAACTAAGTCTATACACATAAGAGACTTGATATAATATCGTATTAAATACGGAATAACCAAGGAAAATAATGCAACAAAATGAACACCTAGAACTAGGTCGATTAAATATTTTAAGAGTAGATAGATACTCTCCCCATGGCTTACATCTTCATGCATTAGATGAAAGAGATGTACTTTTGCCAAAAGCTTATGAAACACCAGATATGGCAGTAGACTCTTTAGTGGAAGTATTTTTATATACAGATTCTGAAGATAGACTAGTGGCAACAACTCAAAAACCATTGGCTAAACTTGATGAGTTTGCTTTGATGGAAGTTGTGGATGTAGCACCCTTTGGAGCTTTTTTGAATTGGGGTTTACTTAAAGATTTACTAGTTCCAAATATGTTTCAAAAAACCCCTTTTAAAGTTGGTGAAAAACGTTTTGTTAAAGTTGTTTATGATGAACAAACTCACCGTTTAGTGGGTACTGAAAAAGTTGCTTCAAACTTTGATAATAGACCAAAAGGTTTAACTCCTCAAAAAAAAGTGAAAATAATTATACTTGCAAAAACTCCACTAGGATACAAATGTATGGTTGAAGATAGATATGAGGGATTGATTTATCATCAAGAGATATTTGAAAAAATTGAGATTGGTCAGGAAAAAGTAGCATATGTCAAAACTGTTCGTAAAGATGGAAATATAGACTTGACACTTAGAGCTTCTGGAGCTAAGAAAAAAGATAATGATTCAGACCAAGTTTTAGAAATTTTAAAACAAAATGGAGGTAAAATGCCATATAATTATAAAAGTGATGCAGATTTGATTAAAGATGTATTTTCACTTAGTAAAAAAGCATTTAAAAGCTCACTTACAAAACTTCAAAACGATAACCTTATAGAAGTTAAAGATACTGGAATATATTTAAAAGGATAGGTGTTTTGACATTTAATCAAATTAAAATTGCTGTATTTGCAACTTATATTACAAACTTGTATGGTTATAGATTAAGAAAAATCAACTCTTCTGAAGAAAAAAAACGTATTAGAGCTGAGTATGCTAATCGTATGTTATCTAAGTTAAACATAGAGATAAAAGTTATAAATAAAGATAAAATACCAGATGATGGACAATATCTTTTAGCCTCAAATCATCGCACTATTATAGATCCAACTATTATAGAAGTAGCCTTAGAAAATAAAAAACTATTTGGACACTGGGTTTCAAAAAAAGAGTTGTATGATTCTTTCTTTTTTGGATTGTTTGTAAGAAATGCAGGGACAATTTTACTTGATCGTGAAAAATCTCAAATGGGTGGTTTTTTTAAAGAGATAAAAGCAGCTGTAAAAGAGGGTGATAGTATATATATATTTCCAGAGGGTACCAGAAATAAAAGTGATGATGTTTTGGGTGAATTTAAAGATGGTTCACAGCTAATGGCTATAAAAAATAGAATCGATATCTTACCAGTATATATTCATAATCGTGCTGATAATATTTTAGCAGATGCCATAAAAGATTCAAGTGTTTTACGAGTTATAGAAGTTGAATTTGGAGACCTAATTTCATATAAAGATAGAAAATTTCCACTTCAAGAGACATATAAAAGTAGATTTGGGATTAAGTAGTTGTAGTAAATATAGCCTTGAGTGGGAAACTAAAAGGCTATATGGAGAATCGTGATAAGATTATATACAAAGATTGTTACAAAACTGTTAACAAACATGTATCTATTTTTAGTTAATATTTCTCTAGAGAGATTAAATCAGTTGAGGATTAAGTATGAAAGAATGTAAAACACTTCAAGAGGTAAGAGTAGAGATTGATAAGATAGATGATAAATTGGTTGAGTTAATAGCTGAGAGAAGCCACTATATACATCAAGCCGCAAAATTTAAAAATAGTGTTGATGAGGTTAAAGCTGAAGATAGAGTAGAATTTATAAAACAAAGAGTTCGTGCAAAAGCAATTGAGTTAAACATTTCTCCAAATTTAATGTCAGATTTATTTAGTATTATGATTGATGAGATGGTAGAGATAGAGATCTCTCAATTTAGAAATACAACAAACTTTTAAATGACTAAATGAAAAAATTAATATTATTAGTCTTAATTTTTTTACATACTTATGCTAATGATGCTTTTATAAAAAAAAATGAATTGCGTGAAATTATTTATGATAAAAATTTAGTTATTATCGATGTAAGTGAGAGCTATAAAAAAAGTCATATTTTCGGTGCTGTTAGTTTTAATGTTAGTAAAATATTAGAATTAGACGGATCTTATTTTACTAAAGTTTCATTATCTAGGATAGAAGCATATATGTCAGACTTAGGGATAGATAATGATTCTAAAGTAGTTATATATGGGCGAAATACAGATGCTGACATAAAAAATTCATCTTATTTAGCATATATACTAATTTCAAATGGATTTCAAAATGTCAGTTTGCTTGATGGCGGATATATGTCTTGGGTATTTGAGTATGATTTACTTGTAAACAAGGTAGATAGTGAAGCTGATGATGAAGGTAATATAAAACTTATACCTCAAAATATTTCTGTAGATGCTAAGTACATAAAAGACAACATTCCTAACCTTACTTTGATTGATGCTAGAGAAGCACCATATTATTTTGGTACAAAAATGGTAAAAAATATAAATATGCAAGGTCATATCCAAAATGCTAAAAGTAGTTCATACAAAGATAAATTTTTAAAAGATGGCACAATTAGACCTGATGATGAACTTGAAGATATATATTTAAATGGTTTAGAGCTGAATAAAGATGATGAGATAGTTGTTTATGGTGAGAGCGTATATGATGCCGTAGTTGAGTGGTATATTATTTATCAAAAAATGGGTTTTAAAAATGCAAAACTTTATGAAAAATCGCTTTTAGAGTATGATGCTTTAAAGTATAAATCTATTCGTTTTAAGTGGGAATGATAATATCAAAGTTTGATTTGATATAATTACAAAAATAATGCATTAAATTTGTAATTTACAGGAAGCCCGTCTTTTCGAAGAAAATATGAAGCCCATAAAATTACCATATAAAGAATTTAATGTACTTAATAAATAAGTACAGGAAAATATAGATGATAACTTTTAGCGAGATGTTACTAAAACTACAAGAATTTTGGATGAAACAGGGTTGTAATATTGTTCAACCTTACGATATTCCATCTGGTGCTGGAACATTTCACCCAGCAACTTTTCTTCGCTCACTAGATTCAACTCCATGGGCTACTGCTTATGTAGCGCCATCTCGTCGTCCAACAGATGGTCGTTATGGAGAAAATCCAAACAGACTTGGCTCATACTATCAGTTCCAAGCACTTATAAAACCATCTCCTGATAATATTCAAGAACTATACCTAAAATCATTAGAATACCTTGGTCTTGATGTGAGTAAACACGATATCCGTTTTGTAGAAGATAATTGGGAGTCTCCAACACTTGGTGCATGGGGACTTGGTTGGGAAGTTTGGCTTAATGGTATGGAAGTTACTCAATTTACTTACTTTCAACAAGTTGGCGGGATTGAGTGTAATCCTGTAGCTGTTGAGATAACTTATGGAACTGAAAGATTAGCTATGTATCTTCAAGATGTTGATAACATTTTTGACATTGTTTGGGGTGAAAATGAGCATGGAAAAACTTACTATAGTGATGTTCATAAAGAGAGTGAAATAGAGTTTAGCAAGTACAACTTTGAAGTAGCAGACACAGATATGTTGTTTGCTGATTTTAATGCAAAATGTGATGAATGTTTAAAAACTCTAGAAGCTGGACTTCCACTACCTGCTTATGACTTATGTATGATGGCATCAAACACTTTTAATGTTTTAGACGCAAGAAAAGCTATAAGTCAAACAGAAAGACAAAACTATATGTTAAAAATTCGTGAACTTTCTAAGGGGTGTGCTGAACTTTATAAAGAGCAAGAGCCGGAGAGGCTTAAAAGAGTTAAAGGATAAAATATTGCAATTTGCAATATAATTTAATACAAATATTGCTTGGTGCTATAATTGTCTAATTTTAAATTAGGAGATTGTTATGACAGCACCAACTTTGTTTACTATGTATCAAGAAGATGAAAAGCGGTTAAAGATGAATATGCGAATTACTAGACAAAAGAATATTAAAACTATTGAATTATTTGCTGGTGTTGGTGGTTTTCGTATAGGATTACAAAGAATTAGCTTATTAAATGAAGGATATGATGTAGTTTGGAGTAATCAATGGGAGCCTTCAACTAAAACTCAACACGCTTCTGATATTTATTGTGCAAGATTTGGATATACAAATCATGTAAATGAAGATATATCTAAAGTTAAAGTATCTGATATCCCTGAGCATGATTTGCTAGTTGGTGGTTTTCCTTGTCAAGATTATTCAGTTGCGAGTACACTTAAAAATTCTCATGGAATTATTGGTAAAAAAGGTGTTTTGTGGTGGGAAATATATAGAATTTTAAAAGAAAAAAAAGACAAAGCTCCTAAATATTTAATGCTCGAAAATGTTGATAGACTTTTAAAATCACCTGCAAATCAAAGAGGTAGAGATTTTGCCATAATCTTATCATCTTTAAACTCTCTTGGTTATGCAGTTGAATGGAGAGTTATTAATGCTAGTGAATATGGTATGCCACAAAGAAGACGTAGAGTATTTATAATGGCATATAAAAAAGACACCAAATTATATAAAAGTTTACAATCAAACACGTCAAAAGATATATTAATAAAAGATGGTCTTTTTGCTAAATCATTCCCTATTAAAGAAATTGAAAATAGTAATATAATATCTGCAAAATTAAGTGATGATTTGGTCGATATTACTAACAATTTTAACAAAAAAACACCTAAACAAAATGCTTTTTTAGATGTTGGATATATGATTGATGGAAGGTATTACACTTCTAAAGTTGAGGTAAATTATAATGATAAATATTCTGTTCTAGGGGATTTTTTAGTAGATGAGAAAGAGATACCAAAAGAGTTCTATATTAATGATGAAGAATTGGAAAAATGGAAATACCAAAAAGGTTCTAAGTCAATAGAAAGAATTAATAAAACTACAGGGCATAAATATATATATAGTGAAGGTAGTATGAGCTTCCCTGATTGTGTTAATAAGCCATCTAGAACTATAATTACAGGTGAGGGTGGTGCAAGTCCTTCAAGATTTAAACATATAGTACATGTTAATGGAAAATATAGAAGATTGACACCTATAGAACTTGAAAGATTGAATATGTTTCCAGATAATCATACAGCTGGAGTTACAGATAGCAAAAGAGCTTTTTTAATGGGCAATGCTTTGGTTGTTGGAATAGTTGAAAAGTTAGGTAAAAAATTAATAGAAGAAATTTAAGGAGAAAAAATGAATATTAAAACTTTTTCATATAGGTATTCTCAGGAAGTTTTAGAACATCCTTGTTGTAAAGAAGCCTTAGAAGAGTTATTGGAAATATGCACTAAATGTCCATTACCAGTATATAAAAATAAATCTAAATCTCAACCTAAGCTTGATGTAGTGCAACAAATTATAAATACTTATTTTAAAATTGCTTTTGAAAGTTATGATTGGGAACTTGAACCATTAGTTACTCCAAATAATAATGATGATTCATTACGAGGAGATTTTAGAAAATCATTTAAGAAACAAACATCTAAAGATAATAATGAAAATATAATATTGCAAGTTGAAGTAGAAATGGGAAATATTGCTAGTTCATATAGAAATTATTTTAAATTTCAACTATCATATAGTTATAAACTTGCTGATTTTGCTGTACTAATTTTACCATGTGATAATTTAAGTAAAAGAATTGACAGTGGCGTAGCTTCATTTGAAAAAACTGTTAGAGAAATACCATCAGCAGATTTATCGATAACTGTTCCTATCTTAGTTATTGGTTTAGACGATACAAATGTTAAAGAAATAGATATTACAAAGTTATCAGAAAATATAGAGATTGTTAAAGGTTCTAAAAATGATTATAAAAAAGAGCATATAGATTTAGTTAAAAATATTATATGAGTGAAACACTAATCGGTCAAATAGACAAAATCCTTTTTGAAGATGACGGCTTTTTTATTGCAGTTTTAAAAGCTGGTGAGAAAATCTCTGGTACTTACTTTGAGAGTGATGTTAAGACATTGAAAGATTCAGCGGTAACTCTCTCAGGTGTTTGGGAAGAGCATAAAAAGTATGGCAAGACTTTTAAATTTGAGCATCTCAAAGTAAATCAAAATCAACTATTTTTCTTTTTAAATAAAATTGTAAAAGGTTTTACTAAAAAACTCTCAGCTGAACTCATTGAGCAGTTTGGCGAAGAGGGCTTAATAGATATTTTAGATAATGATATAGAG
>WFPU01000291.1 GCA_015487435.1 Sulfurimonas sp. | reverse complement strand
CTCTTTTGTCGGTTCACTAAAATAATACCCTTGAGAATAATCAATTCCCATCTCTATCACTTTATCTAGCACCTCTTTTGAGTGTACATATTCTGCAATAACTTTAATATCGCTTTGTTTACAAACATTAACAATAGCTTCTACAATTATTTGACTTATTTTTGATGTACAAATATTTTTTATGAAAGCACCGTCAATTTTTAAATAATCAGGTTGTAAGTCTAAAAGTCTTAAAAAATTTGAATTTTCAGCTCCAAAATCGTCTATAGCAATTTGAAAACCGTGCCTTCTAAGATTATTAAGTTGAGTTATAATTTTACCTCCATCAATAGTGACTATATCCTCTAATATCTCTAAAACTACGCGTGATGGGTCTATATTGTATTTTTTAGCATTCATAACTAAGAAATCTTCTAAATATCCCAGTTGTAAATCATTTCCCGTTATATTCAAAGAAAATTCAAATGAATTTTTACTAAATTTTTTAAAACTTTGTTTTACAATTGTTTTTGTAAGCAAAACCAATAAACCAGATTTTCTTGTAGCTTGCATAAACTGATATGGAGAGATTATTTTTCCATCTTCTTCTATTCTCGCTAAACACTCAAATTTTTCAATCTTATTTGTTTTATTATTTATAATTGGTTGAAAAAAAGCATTTAATCTCTCATCTTCTAATGCTTGTTTTATCTTATTTATCCATATATCTAACTCTAATTTTTCTGTTACATATTGAGCACTTGAATCATAAATAAGGTATGAGCTTTTATTAAACTTTTTAGCTTCTAATAAAGCCAATTCTGCTTGTTGCAAACCCTCTACCCCATTTGAAATAGATGCACCTATACTTATAGAAACTTTTAAATCAAAGTCTATATCTTCAATATATAACTCCACATGATTAAAAAAAGATATTATAGACTCACAAAGATCTTTTAGCTCATCTTTATCAATAGCTTCATTTATTACAAAAGAAAACACATCTCCACTACTTCTAAATAAAATGGCATTATCTGGTTTTATAGTTTTTAACAATTTTGCTACTTCTACTAAAAGTTTATCCCCAATTTGGTATCCATACGAATTATTTATGCTAGAAAAATTATCTAAGTTTATTAGATACAGACTAACCAATGAGTTTGATTTAAGATATTCAAAAAAAGCATATCTATTTTCTAATCCTGTTAAAAGATCTATATAAGGATAAAATTCATTTGATAAATCTTCTTTTAACATGATATCTTCCTTATTTAATTATCTAATTGCAATAAAACTTTCTGGTATTTTTGATTTATATTTTGGCATATTTTGACCAATATTAGCATTAAGATATGTAGGATCAGCTATTACAAATCTTTTTGAACCAGCCTTAACACTATCACCATCCATTGGAATATAAAGAGCAGTGTTCATATGGTCTTTATACTTGACCCCAATTACACCAACTCCAAATAACTCTTTTACTAAGTATGAAAAGAGTACAGCTCTATCTTCACAATCGGACTTATTAAAATAGAGTGTTTCTTGAGCAAACATAACTTTTTCACGTCCAAACTGTTCATTATCTATCTCATATTTAAAAGATTTTTGGACAAAATGAAGTACAAAATTCATAGCTTCACTAATTTTTTTACCATCAATATGTTTCTTTAATCCTTTTGCTATTTGAGCATATGTGTCATTTTCAATTGGTGCATTAAAATATGTTTCATAATTAGCCTGCGGATATGTCGCCATAAAATCAATTAAATTTTTATTATAAGTAAATTCAATTTTTATATTTTCTCCATTATTCATAAAATTCAACTCTTTATTTTGTTGATTTTCTACAAAATTTGGAAGTGAGTTTAAAGACAAATCCAACGGAGCGTCAGAACCAGGGTAGTTTTGATCATAAGTATATAGTCTTCCAACACTTCCTTTATTGTAATGAGATAGTGCATAAAACTTTTTATCAGAGAATCTATAATTAGGTGTAGAATAAATAATCTTTTTTGAGTAATAAAGAAGGACCACATGTTTATTTACAATACCTACTTTTACAGCATAGCCTAATTTATTAAAAATAAACCAACTAAAAAGTTTTGCATTATCATGCTCTGTATATATCTGTT
>WFPU01000290.1 GCA_015487435.1 Sulfurimonas sp. | reverse complement strand
TTGGATAAATGAGGCCAATGCCTGGATAGAGTTTTTTTGGGAGAAAGATTTTATTTAGGTTTATGATAACTGTGTATATGCGTGAAATCAGTGTCATAAATATAAGCTGCAATATCTTCAAGCACATCTTTTTCATACGCTAACTGCGGCATAAGCTCATATTTCGCAATGGCATCTTGCATAATGGATTTTTCAGCAGAAGGATTATGGACCCATTCTGAGAGATATTTCACAAAATCTTTTTTCAGTGGAAATGCTGCTTTGTATCTTTTTCTTACTTCTATCATCGCCGGAGCGGATTTGCTCTCAACTTCGTAATGACAGGTAACACAGTTGCCGTGAAAGAGCAGGGCACCCATATCATCAGCATGTAAAGAGAGAAAGCTCAGTAAAAAGAGGAAAGTTTTTTTCATTGATGCTCTTAGCCTCGTGCTTTCTTTATCATCTCATAGGCTTGATTGATCTCTTGGGTTTTTTGTGTCGCCTCTTTGATGTAGGCTTCACTTTTGCCTTGTGATTTGATGATGTCAGGGTGATACTCTCGTACAAGTTTTCTATAGGCTTTTTTGATCGTCGCCATATCGTCATTTGAAGAAACACCGAGAATTTTATAGGCATCTTCAAGCGTGTTTTGCGGATGCATGTTCTGCATCATCTGCTCGAACTGATCGAAGATGGCATGGTAGGCTTGTGGATCGAACTGCATCGTCTCAGCGATGAGTGCCAAGATCTTCTCTTCGCTCTTACTTACCTCACCATCTGCAAAGGCAAGCTGGATGAGAAACTGCATGAATTGCTGCTGCATCGCTTGTGAGCGTTTCGTTGCGTGAGAGAGAGCGTGGGCAAGGTGTTCGATATTGTCCGTTTTGTTCTTCTCTTCGTTAAATATATCTTTGAGGATCTCTTTAGTCTTTGCAGGTTCAGGAAAGACCGATGATATATCATCGAGCATATTGGAGATGAGTTCGGCCTCAAGGGCATCGACACGGCCATCTGCTTTGGCAACCTTTGCACAGAGTGCTACAAAGAGCCCAAGTTCACTGCGTTTGAGTGAATCGTGTGAGATAGAGAAGTCTTTAAAAGCCTCTTTGGAGTATTTTTCATATTTGGCATAACTTTTAAAAACATAGTAAAAAACAGCGCCGAGAATGGCAAAAAGTATGATATTTCCCATGGAAATTCCTTCGTGAAAGTGTTTGAAAATTTTATGTTATTATACAGCTGAAAAGAAAATAGATGAGTAGGAGTCTTTATGGTAAAAGTGATTGAAAACATAGGAAAAAATGTTGTTGGATTTGAGTTAAGCGGTGTCGTAACAGGGGAAGATTATGAGAAAAAACTCATTCCTTCGATCAAAAAAAAGTTGCAAGAGAGTGATAAAGTCAGGGTGCTCTACCATGTGACGAAAGATTTTGACTCCTATGAGTTCAAAGCGATGTTCGATGATGCAATGGCCGGTTTGGAGTTTTTTACCAACTGGGAAAAGATCGCGGTTGTCAGTGATGTAGAGTGGATTGTAAACGGTGTGAAGATCTTCGCTTTTGCTGTACCGGGAAGAGTGAAAACATTTTCTAACGCTGAAGCAGAAGAGGCGAAAAAATGGCTTTTAGAAGATGAGGATTAGCCTCATAAAGATGATACAATTCGCTTTATGAATAGAATAAAAAACTTAAACAAAGGTGTGCAGTATATGCTCATCGCCTCTTTTACCTTTGCCATTATGGGTGCATTTGCCAAACTTGCATCACAGCATATGAGCTCACTTGAAGTGGTCTTTTTTAGGAATATCGCCGGTGTATTTTTAGTAGGACTCGCCGTGCTGAAAAAACCGATGCAGCATGTTGGAGGGAAGCCGCTTCTACTCTTTTTTCGCGGTTTTATGGGTTTTGTAGCTCTGCTGGCTTTCTTTTATAACATCGCACATATCTCACTTGGAGATGCGATGACCTACTCTAAGACTTCCCCCATCTTTACGGCGATCTTTGCATGGCTTTTTCTACGTGAGAAGTTGAGTATAAAAGCATGGATAGCGGTATTTGTTGGTTTTATCGGTATCGTTTTCATTACGCAGCCAAGTGGATTCGGTTTTAGCAAATACGACTGGCTGGGAATCTTTTCAGGTGTCGGAGCGGCGCTTGCCTACACTTCCGTGCGTGAGCTCAAACAGTATTATGATACCCGCGCGATCGTACTCTCTTTTATGCTTGTAGGCACAATCGGGCCAGTTGTTCTTTTTCTTATCTCTCCTTACATTAACATTCCTGAACTCGATTTTATGCTCGGTACATTTGTGATGCCGCAGGGAATCGTCTGGTTCTATGTGCTTGCTATGGGTGTTTTTGCCACCGTCTCTCAGGTCTTGATGACAAAGGCTTACGGCGAGACAAAAGCGGGAATTGTAGGGGCTGTAAGTTACACAAACATTTTCTTCTCCATCCTCGTGGGACTCTTTTTAGGTGACGCGTTTCCAAGCCTCACGACAAGCTTTGGTATTTTGCTTATTGTTGCAGCGGGAATTATGGTCGCACGAGACAAATAAGTGAGAAAAAGTTTTTACCTTACTTGTATTTCATACCCCTCCACTTAAGTAACATTTTGTCTGTTATTGCCAAATTCTTTCAATTAACAAACAAATATGTGTGTTAATTGACAAGAGAATATTTAACACACACTAAATATTTAAGCATAATGGATGTTTTTTCTGAAAAAATTCATTTATTTGACAAATTGTTATCTTTTTAATAATTAACACACAAAATATATGTTTGTTAATGTTGCTATTTAGAGTTGATTTGTGTAAAATGTGTTTGAATAAATAGTTATACACAAAGAGTGAATATGACATTTCTAAGAATAAAGTCAATTATTATAATAAACGCTATTACATTTTTATTGCTTGGTTGCAGTGAGCAGTCAACTCAGTCAGTTGGTTTATTAACAAAATTTCTTCCCTTTGAGAATAATGCCACTAAGTATATTTATAAAACAACCACCATCAATGAAGGTCCAACCATTGGAAAAATGAAAAGTAAAAATATTTATACAGAAAAAATAGTAACTTCAAAAAATAATAATTGTATTTTTACAGACAACTATACACTTTTTGATGAAGAAGATATATCTCAAATGCCTACAGTGATGAAAAAACATATTAAAAATAATAAAATCAAAGGCATAAGCGAACAGCTTTGCGTGAATAAGAATAAAATCTATTTTAACAACTCAATCACTTTATATCAACGCAATAATAACTGGACTGTGGAAGTTCAAGCTGTGTTCGCTGATGGACAAGAAAAGACAATTGAAGCAGAATGCAATTTTATATCATTGTCAAAAGAAATTATTTTAGGTAAAAGAAAAGAAGTAATTCATACTCAATGTAAATATGAAATTGAAAAAAGGGAAATAAATACTATTGATTGGTTTATGGCCGAAGGTTTAGGACTATATAAAATTATTATGACTACAGATGACAAAAACACTAATAGTTATAGTATTATTACAACATCATTAAGTCAATATAACTGAATAGTGTATAACAAATCATTGGAGAGAAATATTTGACCCTGCGGCTCAAATATTTCTCAACTCAGGCGTTATGTTACAAAAATACTAGGAGAATCGATGAAACACATATTTTTATTTGTACTATTTTTATCAGTACTATCATCAGCAAGTTTTGACTGCGATAAAGCAGAATCAAAATTAGAAAATTTAATTTGTAATAATAAACAATTAAATAAGCTTGATAGTAAACTTGGAATCAAGTTTTTTTCAATTAGAAACCAACTTAAAAAAGAAGATGCAAAAGAATTCTTACAAAAACAAAAGACATGGTTAAAAGATAGAAAGAATATCTGTAATTACAATAATTCTACTTGTCTAATTGACTTGTACAAAAAACGTATAAAGTCCATAGAAATTGGATTTGAAAATAAGATTCAAAAAAATTCACATTTAAGAAATTTTTGTAATCAAATTAAAGATGATTATGAAATATCTATTGAAGAATGTGTCTTTAATCAAGACTGTTTAGCTAAAGAACTTTCTAAAAGTTCATCAGGAATTATAAAATATAAAAGTGATAAATCAATAATTAATAATTATGGATATACCGAAATTATAATAACTACAGCCAGCACAAGTGCAAAAGGAACAAGCTTAGTTCAACTTGATCGATTTCAAGGGGATAGACATACTAGATTTAAAGAAAGTAGGTTAGTTAATACTAAAGAACTTAATGAAATTTTGTCCTTGCCCAGATCAAAAGAAAAAAAATACAGTGATAATTCTAAAGTCTTTCAAGACTTAATAAATAAAGGGCAAAAGGTATCAAACTATAAATCATATCTGTATTATGCATATGGTGTTGGAGACATTATTATTACTCCAAATTGCGAGATATCATTTGAGTATGGTGCTATTGAAAAATGTTCTGATATTAATGGACTAGATGTTTTATTAGTATATAGTAGTAAAGATACTGAAAAAATTTGTCATTTTGACAATATAGAAACCAATACAGGAATCACAGAGATAGAACAAGCTTTTTTGCACGCAAAAAAAGCTTCAAAACGACTTGAGGCCCTTAAGAAAATGAAACAATTAGCTCCTGATAAACAATATAAGTATAATCGTATAGCTTTAAACGATAGAGACGCTATGGTAAGATTAGAGGGGATTAGATACCTTAGAGGTCCGCAGAAACAAACAATACCTTTAATGTTGAATATTATTGTTAATGATTCAGATAAACAAAATAAGACATCAGCTTTATTTAATATGAGTCCTCCGTTTACTAATAATGGAGCTGAGCCATGCAAAGGCTTTCCAATTATTGAAGAGAATCTTGATTTAGCATTTAATGCACTCGATTCACTATCATATTCAAAAGAATTGACTATTGAAATGCTTAATGTATTTGGTTCAGGTTCTAACTGTTGTAAGACAATAAAAAAAGAAAATATTGAGCGTATTTATAATCGACTTGAATCCCAATTAGCTCCTGAGTATAAAACTAGATATGAACAATGTTTAAATACAAAATAGTTAATCGAAGTTACAAAAAAACATAACAAGTACGTGGAGCCAATACTTTACCCTAGCGGGAAAAGTATTGGCTCACGATGAACGTTGCATGTGACAAAGGAATATTTATATGAATAATTCATGGGATACTTTTATTTTTCTTTTTAGTAATCCATATTTTTGGGTTTACCTTGCTTTTGGAATGACCATACCATACATACTAAAATTATTACGTCGTTTTTATCCAAAAGGTTTACAAAAAATAATTATCGAGAGTGAAGCATTTAGTCGTGAACTTGAAGAAGATAAAAAGGACAAAGAACTTACAGCTAAGATTAGGCGATTTGAGGGTTCGATTATTTTTATTCCTGCCTCTATTCTAATGCTTATTTATCTTTTGTTTTCTTACTATAATGGTGTAATATTTACTCCAGATTTTATTTTTCACTCAGCACTTTTTGTATTTGCTTCTGCCATATTTTTTTCAATTGGAATATATATGTTGAAAGGCTCTGAAATACTTAACTATATTTTAAAAGATGACTATCAAAGATATTTAGAAATTGAGAATAAAAGTGCTTCTATTGACCCGATAATAAAATTTATGTTGAAATATAAAAATATATTTAGCTATATATTTATTATACTAGGACTTCTATACTTTATTATGTCCATATTCCCCGAATATTTCAAATAGCTTTATAACCATATCATTTGCAAAACTAACTGGATAGGTAGTGTGGCACATAACAAATCGTAGCAAGAAAAATATGTTACCACAGCCACGTTTAACTTGGTAAACTTCAGAAATTTAGCTACCATTGTAGAAGTTAAAAGAGTACAAAGATAGGTAACATATTTTTGTACTCGACCGTTATAAAATAAACTGTATAAATCCAGTAATCACTTCGTATATTTTGACATCATTTCACTAAAATATACAGAACTGTCACATATCAAATTATGGAGATTTTGTGACGAACTAAACTTTTGTATGCAGCCACGCTCTTTTAGAGTAGATTCTCCAGTAAATTATCCCTTTTATCAAAGTTTCCAAGTTCATAATTGCAAATATCGCAACGATGCCAAAACCCATTTTATAGGCAATATAAGAGGGAATGAGTCGAAATATCCAGAGGGAGACAAGGTTAACTTTAAGTGTCGTTTTTGTCGCCCCTGCCCCACGCAGTGAAGCAGAGTAAACGAACATAATGGCAAGCGGAATCTGTGCAAGCCCTACCAAGATGAGATATTTTGAAGCCACAGCGATTGTGAGCGCATCTTTTGTAAAAAAGTGCACAAGATACTCAGGGAAAAGAATCATAATCAACCCGACACTGCCCATAAAGACATAAGCGATTCTTCCGCTGATGATGCCCATATTGTACGCTTTATCAAAATCTTTCGCACCGATATTTTGCCCTACAAGCGCCATTGCCGCTATGGCAAAACCAAAGCCCGGCATAAAGGC
>WFPU01000289.1 GCA_015487435.1 Sulfurimonas sp. | reverse complement strand
CTCTTAGCTTTTTAGCTTTATTGATGTTTCTGGTGATAGCAGCTTTTTTACCGCGAATTTGATTTTTAATCTGCTTTTCTTTGTCTATATCATTTAGAATCTTCGTATCTCTTAGAGATAAAACATAGCAGTTTTCCCCTCTCTCAAGCAACGGTAATTTTCCAAAGTAGATATACTTTTCATCTCTTTTGCTTAGGTATCTGGCCAATCTTTGAATAGCTTTGCGATGAAATTTCGTATCTCCAGTAATGTCTTTTTTGTAGATCACCTCACCATTATCATTAAATGGTGCATCTCTTCTCATTTTAATAAGCTCTACGAAATCGCCATCATAATACTCATGTCTGTTTGTGTCTTTTTGCTCCAGGTACTTACTAAGTCTTGTAATAGCTTTTCGCTTGTTTTGTGCATCATCTCGTGTTGTTGCGTAAGCCCATAAGACCTCACCATCGCTAGGAGTCTTACCTTGTTTGTATTTGGTTAATGTGAACTCTACTATTTTAAGCATTGTGGTTTTCCTCTTTATATAGTTTTTCTAAAATCCTGGAGAGATAGATCGTAAAACTTTTTAACAATCCTTCTTGTTTGCGTCTTTCTGTCGTCAAGTGTTGCCCTTGCCATTTCCGTGTTCATTTGTATATTATTCAAAGCGAATCCTTAATATAAATCCCGTACACACATCGTCCACCATTGCGAGTGCAATCATAAGTATCGTATACTATGTGGTTGTCAACAAAGGTAAGATGCTTTGACAGCCTTGCGATAAAAGGTTTTTTTGGAAGTTCATCTGCTCTAAGATGTTTTGTGCAGCCGGAACCGATCGTCATAAAAGGTATCCATTTAAACCCATTTTCTAGGAGGTACTTATGGTAGAGCTTTTTGTGAACACCGGTGCGCGGGCTTTTCCCTTTTGGTGTCATCTTTTTGAAGTGGCCATACACTTCTTTATAATCTTTTTTGGTAGCATGAACAATTGCGCGGATCACACAATCATCAGCATCACCCTTGAAATAATTGCTTCTGCCGGCATCACTATACACAAATCTCATGAAAGTGCCTCCTTTTTTATTCTATAGACAACACTCCTGTCAATATTGAATTGTTTAGCTATATTGCTTATCTTTTCACCTTCAATCAACATGCTTACAATATCTTTCTCCATCTCCGGTGTAGTAACTTTTTGACCACAACTAGCGCAGCTTTTTGTGTTTCCACTTTTTAAATTGGATGCCGTCACATTGGTGAATTTTCCACACAATAAACATTTGCACTCCCTAATAGCATGAGTATTTTTTGTTTCAACATACTCCATCGCCAACAGATTATTAAATATCTTATTTGTCAAATCATCCATTACTGCCATTTTAAAATCCCACGTCCAAATTACCGTCACACACAAACTCTATTTTATTGTTAATAGCACTTATCCTATCTAAGCATTTTGGGCAAGTCACTACTCTGCTACTATCTCCAATCCAGCCATTGCTCTTTTTACCTGGTGCCTCTCCACAAAGTGCAACTGCATCATTTCGTGGAATTTTAAGTGCATGGACATAAAAACCGGTATTATCATTTCCGCTTCTGCAGCTTCCTTGCAAAGATGCTGTGTATAATGAAATTTCAGTCATAATTTTTACCTAATCCTCTTTCGCGTTTTTTATTTTTAGCTATGAGCCTTATTGCAGCACAAAGGTTGCAAAAACTATATAGTAAACTATATAGTAAAATCTCCATTTTAAATATTATTATACATACTGTATAGTATGTATAATTAAAAATAGGATGTTACCCCTTGGGCGACTCAAAAATCAATAAACCACTATAGATAACTTTCAATAAGTTATGTATAATACTTTTTTTATTATATTAAAATATTAGTTCAGTGTCAACAAATTGTATTCAAATTAAGAATTTAATAACATTTTCTCTATTTTTGTTAAAAAAACAATAATTCTTGCATTAATTCAACTTATTTGATATTATTCACTTGTAAAATCAATTACAGGAGAATTTCTTATGAATTGTGATATATGTAATGATGTCATACGTTATGGTGGAATAATTGAAAACGGAAAGCCATATCATCATCCATGCTACAAAGACAGAGAAGAGAAAAAAAACAAAGAACTTTTTGAAAACTCATACGACATAGAAGGGATAGATGATTGGCTTGTCGCTTTTTTCAAAGAAAATCCAATATATGCAAAATGCGCTGTCGAGAATAGATATTTTGCTATTATGCGAGTTGATGAACAAAACGCATGTTCAAACAGTGTTTATTCAACAGAAATGGCGGACACACTTGAAAAATTTGAAAATGAACTAAAGGATAGGGTGATTTATGACAGAAGCGATGATTATGTATATTCTATTGAATATTTAATTGTCGACAAAAAAGTTGTTGACAACTATTCCATTGGAACAAGGCTCACTGTTGGTAATTAGTGCACCAGCATAGCATTAGAATCTGAAAGAGAAAAAATAATCACACAAAAGGAAAAAGTCATGGCAGAAGAGTTTGACGACAATGCAATAACCGATACAACAGAATCAGCGACAGCAATAAATGCAATGCGAAAAATAAGAAGAGGAGAGACAGCTAGTAAGCGTATTGACTTTGATGCAAAAACAATGAGAAGACTAAATACAATGCTGCCACTTTACAAGGAAGAAGTAGGGGAGAGAATAAAAGAAAGTGAGCTATACAGCTATGTTGTGAATGTCGCAATCAATACCCTATTTGAGGGTGAATTTAAAAAGAAATTAGATGAACTATAATAGAAATACGATAGAAACTATCGGAATATAAGCTTGTGGGGTATCATAGAGTTTTTCCAGCACTTGCTAGAAATCACGACATTATGAGGCAGGAAGCCCAATCCTCTTTAGTACCTCTATGTTTATACAGTCTCTAAAATAGAAAAATCTGGCGAGAAATAGGCTGGAACGTTTTAGTACCCCTACATTTATACAGTCTCCAAAAAGAGTTAGGCCTCTTTGATGCCTTGATTGCGGTTTTAGCACCCCTCTATTTATGCAGTCTCCAAAACAAAAAGTCTTGAATTGCTATATTTTTGGCTGTTACAGCCATTTTTACCACTTTATAGCGTAAAACCACCTCTTTTAAGGGGTAGATATAAGCGGTCTTAGTGTGGAGTATCTTGCTGTTGAATATATTGCTTAACTATTTCAAGTGGAGCACCACCAACGGAACCAGCAAAATATGACCTATGCCATAAAGCAGAACCTTTACCCCAGTATCTCTCTTTGATATTTGGCATATCTCTTCTAAGTAATCTACTAGAACGACCTTTTAAGTTGTTTACAATTACAGATATAGAGTGCTTAGGTGGATATTGAATTAAAAGATGAACATGATTGTTTTCACCATCAAACTCTTCTAAAGTTCCACCCATTTCTTCAATAGTTTCTTTAAATATTTTACCCATATAATCTATATGCTCTTTTGTTAATATATTGTATCTATATTTAGTTACAAATACTAAATGAGCATGAAGCAGATGAGTTGCATGTCTTGATTTTTGTATATCCATATTCTTACACACCTTTTAATAATATATTGACATTGTAACTAAAAATAAGTATGATTTCAATATACACACCATAAAGGAGAAGCTATGCTAAAAGCTTGTAAAATAAGGCTTTATCCAAACAGCGAACAAAAACAAATCATAGCTTCTCAAATAGGTGGAAGTAGATATATTTTTAATAGAATGTTAGCTTTAAAAATATTTGCATATAAAAAATTTGGTAAAAATATATCTAAATTTGAACTCATTAAATATGCTACCAAACTTAAAACAAGAGATAAAACCCTATGGCTTAAAGAGATAGATTCACAAGTGGTTCAACAGTCTATATCAAATATGGATACAGCTTATAAAAATTTCTTCCGCAGAGTAAAGCAAGGTGGGGCAGTTGGTTTCCCAAAATTCAAAAGCAAACATCACTCAAGACAATCTTTTCAATATCCGCAAAGAGTAAAGCTTAATGAAAAGAAAAACAAAGTATATCTCCCTAAAGTTGGATGGGTTAAGTGTAAAGGTTTCAGAAAAGAGTTTGCAGGTAAAATAAAAACTGTAACTGTATCACTTGAAGCATATCAATATCATGCAAGTCTTTTAACAGATGATGGTATAGAAACTATATCTATAAATCATAATAATCAATCCATAGGCTTAGATGTTGGGGTAAAGCTTGTAGTAGCTGATAGCAACGGAAATAAGGTTGAAGCACTAAAACTTGAGCGAGAACTCATTAAACTAAGAAAAAGAGCTAAACAACTAAGCTGTAAGAAAAAAGGTAGCAAAAATAGATTTAAAGCTAAACAAAAATTAGCAAAGATAAATCTTCATATTGCAAATAAAAGAAAAGATTTTTTACATAAACTTTCACTACAATACAGCGAAAACCAAACTGTTGTAGTTGAAGACCTAAAAATAAAAAATATGTCAAAAAGTGCTAAAGGTACTACTGAGACACCAGGTAAAAATGTAAAAGCAAAAGCAGGGCTTAATCGTGTAATTACTCAACAAAGCTGGGGAATGTTTTTTGAGATGTTGGAATATAAGTTAAAAGCAAATGGTGGAGAACTAATTAAAGTTGATCCAAAATTTACTTCTCAAACCTGTCCAAAATGTAAATATATCTCAAAAGAAAACAGATTGAGTCAATCAAAATTCGTATGTCAAAGATGCTCATATGCAAACAATGCAGATATTGTTGGAGCCTTAAACATACTTGACCGTGGGATACACGGCAATAATGCTTCCCTGCAAATAGCCAGTTAGGCTATGGAGGAAGAATCCACCTCATTTATGGGGTGGAGTATCAAAGGCCCAAAAGTGAGTCTAGTTCCGAAATCGCACACTCCCTCTCGCTTGTTTTTATTATATTACCCTCTTTTGATTTACTTTTTGCTTTTGAATCTATTTTTATATCCCCATAATATTTTAAAATATCGTCGATTTTCTTTTTGAGTTGTGGACTAGAAAAATATCTTTTATCCATAAGATAGATAGATCCCTCATCTTCCGCTGTTCTTTGTAACCTCCCCAGCCATTGCATCAGCGTAATAAGCATTTCATTCTTGATGCTGCTTAAAAAAGTGTTCATATTTTGTTTTCTTAGCATCTCCCATTTGTAATTATTCGTTATCGGGTAAGGTAGCCTTAAAATGAATATATTCTCCAGAAGCTCCCCTTTAAGAGTAACGCCTGTCCCATAATCTCTCGTTGCAAACAACACTCCTCCGCTCTTCTTGAATTCAATAAGAGTATGTGATGAGGTTTGGCTTTTGTTTGCATGGTGGACTTTTTCATCATCAAACAGTTTTTTATAAATAGATGCTAAGTATTCTGCTTCTTTATATCCGCTGCAAAAAACAATTGTGTTTTTGTTGTTGTGTTTTTTATGGATGAGATTCACTATGTATTGATGATAAACACTATTCTCTTCATCAAAACTGTCATCATAAACACTTGTGTAATCTGGCGCATCCTTATTAGGCGTATAAATGGCAATCTTCTCTTTCGGAAAAAACTTCTCATAAAAAACAATTTCTTTTGATTCTCCCAATAGTCCAATCCTGGCTAATGCATATCTTTTTTCTTTTTCTGTCGGCTGAAAAGATGGGCAAATAGTAGCACTTACCCCCACAAAGTATTGGAGCCTCTGCCAAAGTATTCTATTGAGAAAACCTAATGGATTTTCAGAAAATGAAGACAATAGTGGATAACCTCTTGAAGGCGTGTAGGATAGATTCACATACTTTAAATCTTTACCGCTTGAATATACAATACTTTCTATATTTGAAATCTCTTTAATAAATATCTTTGCTTCCCTGCTAAACATTTTTTCTCTTTTGGAAAGCTGTTTCTTTAATGTTTGAGTGGCTTTATTTTCTGCGAATTCCTTTGTTTTCTCTATATATGACAATGTTTTGTTTTCATCTGCTGTTCTGTCGAGGCTGTTAACATTTGAGTGCTTTAATATGATTTTATTTGTTGCTGCAATAAGTGTTCGGATGTTTTTCTTGATAGCCTCTTTCCCAATAAAATCTTCCATTTGAGAAACTTCTTTACTTAGTCTGTTCAGTGCGATTTTTACTGAAAAAACAGAGAAGTCCTTAGATAATATCACTTGTGCTACCTCCCCGATAATATGCGTTTCGTCCATCAAAACAACATAATCATCAAAGATGTCTTTTTTTAGGTTTTTAAACGATGAGACCAGAAAGAAGTGATTCGTAAAAGTAATTTGAGATTCAAACAAATCACCATTACTGCTCTTCTTCATCAAAAGCTCATTGATGTGTTGTTCCGATGCAATATCTTTGTATTCAACTACTTGATTGAAATCATAAAGAAATATTTGTTCTTTATCCAATTCTTTAGCCAATTTATCAAAAGCTTCCAATGACTCATTTGTGATGAACTCTTCGAGCTCACCACTCTGTCTGTAGAAAAGATATTGGCTATGATCAAGATAGTTCGATTTTCCAATTTGTATTTTTATGTCTTCCGCAGGTACCTTGAAATGTTCTTTTGCAACATTGTGAAACTCCTTTGTAAGCTGATTTGTCGAGGTTGAAATAATTACCTTTTTACCAAGCCTCTCTATAATTTTCATAGCAAGAGCAATAAAGATATAGGTTTTTCCTGTACCTGTCGGGATATTAAATAGTTTTTTTTCTTTTAGAGACACAAACATCTCTTCAACGATTTCATTTTGGTTGTTTATTAACATAATCCAAGATCCTTTTTTGTTTTTATCACCTCTTTTTTATACAGTCTCCAAAATTAAGTATAAAGGTTTTAATCGAATTGGCTTGTTTTAGTACCCCTACGTTTATACAGTCTCCAAAATAAAAAATTATACATTGTGCATACAAGGGAAGTTTTAGTACCCCTACGTTTATACAGTCTCCAAAATAATGTTGCATGAATTTAGTAAGTCTCCAGAGTTTTAGTACCCCTACGTTTATACAGTCTCCAAAATATAGTTAGAATCCTCAATAAAATTCTAAATGTTTTAGTACCCCTACGTTTATACAGTCTCCAAAATAGAGTCGTAATAAGGCGCAACAGCTTATAAGTTTTAGTACCCCTACGTTTATACAGTCTCCAAAATAAAATTGAGCAGTTAAATCAAAGTTGCCATGTTTTAGTACCCCTACGTTTATACAGTCTCCAAAATAACTGCAGATAGATTATTAAACAGTTATTTGTTTTAGTACCCCTACGTTTATACAGTCTCCAAAATTAAATCTCATGGTTGAGATGGTGGAGCCATTGTTTTAGTACCCCTACGTTTATACAGTCTCCAAAATAACAATAGTTTCTATTTCACGAACACCGACGTTTTAGTACCCCTACGTTTATACAGTCTCCAAAATAGTAAGTCTCAAGCCGTTCTGATTTTTGGCACCTTTAACTATTTTTTAATTAAAATTTTCGTGATTTCAAAGTTCTCTTTTGAAATATTTTGTAAAAATGCTTCTGCTTCTTTAATGCAATTTTTAAGATCATCACTATAATGTCGATTAGAGATAACACATTTGCCATATTCATCAACATCTGTTTCTAGCTTTGAGTCTTTATCAATCTCAATTGTATACTTCACCTTTCCAAAATCATTTGCACTTGTGGAACCAAGGTTGTTAAGAACTGCCTTTTCGAGACCCAGAACCAATAGCCCTTTTTCAACATTTGTTAGCTTCTCTCTTTCAGAAATTCCGCCAAAAAAATCCACACCGACCGCAACGTACTCTCTGTCTATTGCGCCTCTTATTGTTTGTTTTTTTACTTTTGTGTTCCTATCTTCATTTTCCCTATCTTTTGCTCTCGCTTTGATATTTGCGTCACTTTTTTCAAGCCACTCTTCAATCTGTTCCCGCGTAAGATATTGTGAATTTCTATCTCTATCTAGAATACCGTCACGAACAATCACTGTTGTGTCTGCGAGAATCGAAGAAAACACATTCCCTTCTTTAGATTCATGAAATTGATAAAAAACTTCACCATTTTCATCTTTTTCAAAAGGCACAAGATTTGAAACTCGCAATTTGCCTTTTATTGCCAACGATGCACCAAATAAAGAAACTTGAGGGTTGAGCTCTCTTACTTTGTCTTCAATATCAAACGGCTGCTCCTGATAAAGATTCCCTCCACCGGAATTCATCAAATGATAATCTTCTGGTGTTGCAATAAGCTTTTCGCTGCCATTTGTATTTTTAGCAAGAGCTTCAAGCATGACTGCCATGGTTTCCCGTCTCAACATTCCTCTAAAACCATTACCGGTATAGATCGGCACAGACAAGGGCTTCTTTTGTCCATGTTTATTTTCCACAAACACTTTTTGTTTTTTTACTCTAATTATAGAATTTTTAACACTTGTTGCATCTTCTGATTTGTCTATTTGACACAATGGGCTTTTTGTTTGAAAAGATATATTTATCATCTTCTCTCCTCTAAAATTAATTTTTATAGTATTCCTATTTTATACTGTTTCTAGAATCACTTCTGCATCATCTATTAACGCCTGACTGTTTTAGTACCCCTACATTTATACAGTCTCTAAAATTGACTCAACGCCGGCTGATGTGATCTGTGAGTTTTAGTACCTCTATATTTATACAGTCTCTAAAATGGCAAGCCCCAAATCACCGTATTCTTGACACTTTATGGCTATTTTTTCAATCAAGTTTCACACTACTTAAAAGAAATCTGATATGCGAATTGTATTTTTTTTGAAAATCAAGAATAGTTTTTAAATTTTCCAGGCTGTTATTTTCTTTTTTCAATGGGAT